>JAZOQF010000118.1:0-13997 GCA_045655905.1 Acutalibacteraceae bacterium
CATCAAGTGAAAGGCAGGTAACATCGTCGTTGATACCGAGAGTGAACTGAGCCTTAGGAGCATCCTTAGCAAGCTCGTTGTAGATAGCAAAAATGCTTGAAGGAGGTGTGTCCTTAGAACCGAGACCGTAACGACCACCGATAACAGTGTCAATCTTTCTGCCGGTCTTAGCAAGAGCAGCAACTACATCGAGGTAGAGAGGCTCGCCCAAAGAACCGGGTTCCTTAGTTCTGTCAAGAACAGCAATTTTCTTAACAGTTTGAGGAATAGCCTCAACAAGCTTTTCAGCAGAGAAAGGACGATAAAGTCTAACCTTAATTAAACCAACCTTTTCGCCTGCAGCGGTCATGTAATCGATAACCTCTTCTGCAACGTCACAGATAGAGCCCATTGCAATGATAACCTTTTCAGCATCGGGTGCGCCGTAGTAGTTAAAGAGTTTGTAGTCAATGCCAAGCTTAGCATTAACCTTGTCCATGTACTCTTCAACGATAGCAGGAGTTGCATCATAGTATTTGTTGCAAGCCTCTCTGTGTTGGAAGAAGATATCGCCGTTTTCGTGTGAACCACGCATTACGGGATGTTCAGGGTTAAGTGCACGGCTACGGAATGCAGCAACAGCATCCATATCGCACATTTCTTTAAGGTCTTCGTAATCCCAAACCTGAATCTTTTGGATTTCGTGAGATGTACGGAAACCGTCGAAGAAGTTGATGAAAGGAACTCTTGATTTAATAGTTGCTAAGTGAGCAACAGCGCCAAGGTCCATAACTTCTTGAGGATTAGTTTCAGCAAGCATAGCGAAACCGGTCTGACGGCATGCATAAACGTCAGAATGGTCACCGAAAATGTTAAGAGCGTGTGAAGCTACGCAACGAGCTGACACGTGGAAAACGCTGGGGAGTAACTCACCGGCGATTTTGTACATATTCGGAATCATAAGAAGAAGTCCCTGAGAAGCGGTGTAGGTGGTGGTAAGAGCACCGGCGTTAAGAGAGCCGTGTACAGTACCTGCAGCACCTGCTTCGGACTGCATTTCGGAAACCTTTACGGTTGTACCGAAAATATTTTTTACACCCTGAGCGGACCATTGATCAACATAGTCTGCCATAGGGCTGGATGGGGTAATCGGATAAATACCGGCTACTTCAGTAAACGCATAAGACACATAAGCCGCAGCGTTATTACCATCCATGGTCTTGAATTTTCTGGCCATTGAAAATTCCTCCTAAATAATATTTGAGAATGTCATTTGGACAACCTCGTACAGATAATATAATACCACTTTCTTTATCGTTTGTAAATAAAAAAAGTGGTATTTTTTATAAAATATTATGATTTTTTGGATATTTAGAGTTCAAAGTTGTCGGGATGATAATCTTCTTCGAGTTTTTGGGCTTTCGGCACCCTTTTTAACGGGTCGTATTGGTATTTTTTACACAGGTCATCGAAACCCACGATACCTTTGATTTTACATGCCATTTCATCACCGCCGGCTAGTGGAGTTGAGTGCAAGCAATGTGCACATTTTTTAGTTACATCTTTATTAAACATCTTTTTCATTTTAATCACCGTATTGAATTATAACAAATTTATATAAATTCTTCAAGTATTTTAATATTTTTTTGTTTTCCGGTTAATGAAATAATAAAAGTCAGTCCTAAAATCAACAGAGAAACACCAAGTGTTGTTGATGATATAAATGCATCCGATGTGAATTTTTGGTGATTCGAATAGGTTGGTTGGGTGATTTTGAATATTTTTATAAGAATATAAGTTATACCACTACTTAAAATTCCGTGTGAAATCCTATAAAGAATGAATGGTAAAAATTTAATTCCAATATTTTTACCTACTGAAAAAATCTGACACCAAATGCAAATACCCGAAAAACCAAGAAGAAATGAAATAAGATATATGTTATTTGTTTTTGTGATAGCGTTTGTGATTTCACAAACAAAAATCAAAGGTTTTAAAAATTTTAATTCCTGTGAGTAGTGTTCTATATACGACGTTATAACTCCAAAGAGTATCACAAAGGTACAAATATTAATCATTGCGTTTGCCGATTCGCTTGCTGAAACAACAAAATTTTCCGCAGGGGTTAAATTTAGAACGTTTTTTTTGTTATAAGATTCAACACCTTTTGAAGTAATGCAAAGTAGCAGCGTTGCTGTAATGTGTGCGGCTAATAAAATATATCCGATTTTTTGATTTTTCATAAGTCCGACACCCACGGCAGAAACGATAAACCCCGGCCCTGCATTAACACAAAAGTTAAGGAGTCGTCTTGCATTTTTTTTATCGAGCGAGCCCTGTGAAACAGCTTTGTCAATCAGGTGAGCACCAATAGGATAACCGCCAAGCATTGACATTAGCATAATGGCAAATGTAAATGGTGTAAGTCTTAAAGTTTGTGTTACAGGGTGTAGAAAATTTAATTTTTCAATCATTCCAGATTTTACAATATAGAGCATACAAACGCCAAAAGGGAAAAGCGACGGAATTAAAACCCTTGAACAAAGTAGTATTGAATTTTTAACGCTTTCTTCACAAATACTGGGATTTATGATTAAAAAAACGCCTAAAATGACAACTAAACTTAAAACAACTATCTTATTTATTTTCTTCGATAAAATCATTATTGTCACCCATAGATGTATATGCATTTAACACTTAAAATCTTCATAATATTATTTAGTAAGGAGCGGATTTTTGTGGCGAAAAAAATTAAAACACCGAAAAAGAAACATAAATGGAGATTATTAAGCTTAAGTGATGAAACAGTTGATACCGAAATTTTAGGTTCGGCGCATATTGAAATATTTGGCACGGCAAAAATTTCCATAGATGGTTGTTTGGGTGTGTATGAGTATAAAGATACATATTTAAAACTAAGGCTAATAAAGGGGACTTTGACTCTTTGTGGGAGTGGTTTTAATATTACATATTTTGAAAACAATACAATTTCCATTAAAGGAAAAATTTCAGCTGTTGAATTTGTTTAGGTGCTGTAAATGATTATACGTTTTTTCAGACTACTGTTTGGATATTTAAGGGTAAGATTTTCTGGCGATTTTAAAGAAAGGATTTTATCTCTTTGTGCGCATAACTCGATTACTTTGTGGTCAACAAAGTTAAGAGATGACAAAATAGAAAGTAATATTTCGATAAGGGAATTTAAACTTTTGAGGAATGTTGTGCGAGGGAGAGGGATAAGAGCACATATTTTAAAAAAGGTGGGTATACCGTTTATTACAAACAGATACAAGCGGCGTTATGGCATATTAGCAGGCGCTGTATCGTTTTTTTTGATTATCTCTTTAATGTCGGAGTATATTTGGATAATCGATGTTAAGGGAAATCATAAGGTTACAGATGAACATATACTTTCGGTGTGTTATAGCATAGGTATTAAAAATGGAATTAGAAAAGATAGTATTTATCCTAAAATCGAAAGAGAAAAGCTTATGCTTAAACTTAAAGGTATTGCGTGGGCGTCGATTAATATTGAAGGAAGCAGATTGACAGTAAACGTCACCGAAACAAAGGAAAGGGAAGAAGAAACAGGGGGATTTAGTAATTTAAAAGCGGCAGCAGACGGCGTAATTAAAAAGCTTGATATTATTTCAGGTACAAGTGTTGTGAAGGTGGGTCAGGCTGTAAAAAAGGGCGATTTGTTGGTGTCGGGAATTATCGAAACCATTGACGGCACTCGCTTTGTAAAATCTAAAGGAGAGGTTATTGCTTTTAGTCAAAACGAAATAGTGTTAAAAGAAGAATACAAACAAAAGCCTATGATTTTAACAGGAAAAGTAAAAACGAAACAGGTTTTAGAAATATTTGGGTTAAAGATACCGTTATATTTAGGGTGCGAAAAGGGGCTGTATAAATCATATGAAAAACAAAGCAAACTTAAAATTTTCGAAACAACACTTCCGTTAACCATATATCAAAAAAGTTTTGATTTTCAAAAGGAAATGACTGTTAAATACAACTACGAAAAATTATGTCAAAGGCTTGAAAATAAACTACAAAAAGAATTGACAGAAAACGAGGGTGCAAGGCTAATAAAAAAAGAATTTTTGGATAATGGAAAAGAGGTAATACTTAAAGCGGTGATTGAAAAAGAAGAAAATATAGCGGTCAGCGATATTTTGTTAATTAATGCTGGAAATTAGAGGATTAGTGTGGTAAAATATAACTGAATATAAATTATAAGGGGAAGTTTTGGTTGTTTGAGCAAACGATTGATATTGAACGCATAGAAGATTTAATTGATTTGTTTGGAAATTTCGATGAAAATATAAAACTTATTGAGGATAAATATGCAGTTTCGGTGACGTCTATTGGAAATCGAATTAAAATCAAGGGTGAAGTATGTGCTGTTAATGAGGCGGCAAGGACTGTTAAAGGACTGATTTTAATGATAAAAAAAGGTGAGCAGATTACAGAACAAACAGTTGAGTATGTATCTTCCATGATACAAGACGGCGAGGATGAGAGTATTTCATCTGTTACTGATGCTGATTGTGTTTGTATAACCGCAAAGGGCAAGCCTATAAAACCTAAGACCTTAGGACAGAAAAATTATGTTGAAGCTATTAAAAATAATACGATAACTATCGGTGTAGGCCCTGCGGGAACAGGTAAAACTTATCTGGCGGTGGCTCAAGCGGTAAGTGCATTTCGTGCTAAAGAGGTTAGTAGGATAATACTAACCCGTCCTGCAGTTGAGGCAGGGGAAAGTTTGGGATTTTTGCCCGGTGACCTACAACAGAAAATCGACCCCTATTTAAGACCGCTTTATGATGCATTATTTGAGATGTTGGGAGCGGAAAACTTTCAAAAATGTCAGGAAAGAGGAGATATTGAGGTTGCGCCTTTGGCGTATATGAGAGGCAGAACTCTTGATGACAGTTTTATCATACTTGATGAGGCGCAGAATACCACCTGTGAGCAGATGAAAATGTTTTTAACTCGTTTAGGCTTTAATTCAAAAGCTGTAGTGACCGGCGATATTACCCAAATTGATTTACCAAAGGGTAAAACCTCGGGTCTTAGAGATGCGGTTAAGATTTTAAAGGATATTAAGGATATTGCGATTTGTCGTTTGAACGCCAAGGATGTTGTAAGGCACAGATTAGTGCAAGAAATTATAAAAGCTTATGAAAGAAGTGCTGAAAAGAAATGAGTGTTAAGGTAAACATTGTGAATTTGCAAAAAAAGGTTTCGCTTCCGGCTGGCACAAAGTTGCTTATAAGGAAAGCGTGTATAGCTTCCTTAAAGTATGAGGGATTTGAGGATTCTGCTGAGGTGGATGTTTCTATTGTTGATGATAAATCAATAAAGGAAATTAACCTGCAACACAGAAATATTGATTCTTCTACCGATGTTTTGTCCTTTCCTTTGGGAGAAAACGGTGTGTATGACGCAAACCCCGCTACTGGAGCATTGATGCTTGGCGATATCGTGATTTCTTCTGAAACAGCGGTGCGACAAGCTGATTTGTACGGACACGGACTTGAAAGAGAAATCGCATTTTTGACCGTTCATTCAATGTTGCACCTTTTAGGATATGACCACGTAAATGGTGGAATGGAACAGGCAGTTATGAGAGAGAAGGAGGAGGCAATCCTAACAAATTTAGGACTTGCCGTTAATAAAATCTAATGAAAGAAAAATCTGCTTTTATTGCAATTATCGGAAGACCAAATGTTGGCAAATCTTCTCTTATGAATAGGGTTTTAGGCCAAAAAGTGGCTATTGTTTCAAACAAGCCACAAACCACGCGCACTAAGATTATGGGTGTCATGACAAAGGGCGCTGTTCAGACTGTATTTATTGACACACCGGGCTTTCATAAGCCCCGTAATGAACTTGATAAGAATATGAATAAAGCCGTGGGTGACGGTATGGCAGACGTTGATGCCGCTATATTGGTTATCGAGGCTGTGACACCGTTTAAGCAGGAGGAGGGGACTATTCCGCCTGCCGAAATAGAACTTTTAAAGAGACTCAAAAAAAGGAATCTAAAAGCGATTTTGGTCATTAATAAAATCGACCTTTTAGAGAAAAAAGAGGAACTACTAACCCTTATTACAAAGTATAACAATCAATTTGAGTTTGATGCTATAATCCCACTTTCTGCAAGAACGGGAGATGGCGTTGATTTAATGTTGAAAGAACTTGAAAAATACGCTAAACCATCACCGCATTATTTTGGCGAGGATGACATAACCGACCAACCTGAAAAGGTAATGGTTGCCGAGATGATAAGAGAAAAAATACTGAGAACCCTTGACAAAGAGGTGCCTCACGGTGTGGCAGTTGACCTTGAAAGATTTGTTGAAAGGGACACTAATTCCGGCGAGCCTATCGTTGAGGTGGAGGCTGTTATAATTTGTGAAAAAGATTCGCACAAAGGCATTATAATCGGTAAACAGGGTGCCACTTTAAAAAGGATAGGAACTATGGCACGCCACGATATTGAAGCCTTTTTCGGAATCAAAGCAAATGTTAAATTATGGGTTAAAGTAAAGGAAGATTGGCGCAACCGTCAGGGTCTTATACATACCTTCGGTTTGGACTAAAATTTACCTTTTATAAATTAAAAAAACGGCATAAAACTACCAATAGAAAACAATTAGAGGTGATTATATGCCGTTAGATGATAATTGGACAAAATTTATAAAATCGGGCAAGGTTGAGGATTATTTAACCTATGTGAATTCTTGTAAGGAGCAGGAAATATTTGGCGGAAACACAAACTCGTTTTACAACACAAGGCTTGGTAATAAAGGAACTGAATGTGGGGGAAAATGACCGTTTGGTTACTATTTTTACCAAAGAATACGGTATAATTAAAGCGTATGCTTCGGGAGCGAAAAGTATAAAATCTAAGCGAGCAGGAGCTTGCTCGCTTCTTACATATTCTTCTTTTACTCTCACCCGAAAAGGCGAGCATTACAGAATTAACGAGGCAGAGATAATTTCGACCTTTTTTTCAATGGGAATGGATGTTGAAATATTAGCTCTTTGTCAGTATTTTTGCGAACTCTCGTCTGTTTTTGTTGAGTCAATGAACCCGAATTCTGAATTTTTAAGACTTATTTTAAATTCGCTTCATTTTCTTACAAAAGAAAAGAAATTTCCACCGCTTATCAAGGCAATAACAGAATTTCGAGCAGCAGTAATTTCGGGTTACAGACCTGACCTGTTGGCTTGCGAGGGATGTGGAAAATTTGAAGACGATATTATGTTTTTGAATTTGGAAAACGGCTCACTTTTATGTAAAGATTGCACCGAAAATTTCGAAGGACTTATCCCTCTTGATAGGACAACCCTTTCGGCTTTAAGACATATTTCATTCTCCGAGTTTTCAAAATTATACTCATTTTCGGTGCCCGAAAAAAGCGCAATAATACTTTCGAAAATTACAGAAAAATATTTGATATTTCAAACCGATTATCATTTTCATACTTTGGATTTTTATCATTCAATCACTAATGTTTAGGAGAAAAAAGTGTTTAACATAAATAAAACAGTTAAGATTTTAGAGTTAGATAAAATTTTACAATTATTGTCAAATGAAGCGAGCTTAGAGGACGGTAAAGAACGCTCTTTGAAAGTCACGCCTGCTACGGATTTAGGCGAAGTTTTGAGAGAATTGAATGCTACGAATGATGCTTATTTATTTATGGCAAAGTATCAGGCACCGTCTTTTGGAAGAGCTGTGAATGTTGCGTCCGAGCTCAGACGTGCAGCTGCCAGTGCAGTTTTATCAACGGCTGAACTGTTAGATATAGCAGAGACATTAAGGGTTATTAGAAACCTTAAATCGTGGCGTGAGGACTGTCTGAATATTGGTGAAACTACAATAGATTATCTTTTCGAGGGTTTGTTTCCAAATAAGTATTTAGAGGATAAAATAACCTTTGCTATAAAGGGCGAAAATCAGATTTCGGATAACGCTTCATCAAAGCTTTACGACATTCGCCGTAAAATCTTATCACGTACCGAGAAAATCAAGGATATTCTTGATAAAATCGTGCGTGGAAATACTGCAAAATATCTGCAAGAGGCTATCGTTACACAGCGTGACGGCAGATATGTGGTGCCTTTAAAGGTAGAAAATAAAGGCCAACTTTCGGGTATTGTTCACGATATTTCTGCGACCGGATCAACACTTTTTGTAGAGCCTATGTCGGTTGTGGAAACTAATAATGAAATCAGGGTTTTAAAACTTCAGGAGCAAGAGGAAATTGACCGGATTTTAGCAGAACTCTCTGCTGAAGCTGGCTCTTTTGCTGATAGTATAATTTCTTCATACAACTGTGTTGTAGAGCTCGACTTGATATTTGCTAAGGCAAAATTAGCGTATAAAATGAAAGCTACGATGCCTAATATTAATAACAAGGGAGAGGTCTATCTTAAAAATGCAAGACATCCGCTTATAAATTATAAGCAGGTAGTTCCTATTACGGTTGAACTTGGTAAAGAGTTTAATTCGATTATTATTACAGGACCTAATACAGGCGGTAAGACCGTAACGCTTAAAACGGTTGGTTTGTTAACCCTTATGACAATGTGCGGTTTGTTAATCCCTGTTGATGATGGCAGTAATGTTGCTGTATTTAGCAAGGTTTTTGCTGATATTGGTGATGAACAGAGTATTGAGCAGTCGCTTTCTACTTTTTCTTCACATATCGTTAATATAATTTCTATTCTTGAAAATGCTGATGACGATTCTTTAGTGCTTTTAGATGAACTTTGTGCCGGTACCGACCCTATTGAGGGCGCTGCTTTGGCTAAGGGTATTTTAATGCGTCTTTCGGCTTTTGGAACAAGGGTTTTAGTGACAACACACTATCCTGAACTCAAGGCGTATGCAATAGATACAAATGGTGTTGAAATTGCATCGTGCGAATTCGATGTTGCAACATTGAAACCTACCTACAAATTGATTTTGGGACTTCCGGGTCGTTCGAATGCATTTGCTATCTCTCGTCGTTTAGGTATGCCTGCTGACCTTATCGATAATGTGAAAGCACAGTTAAGTGATGAAGATACAAGGTTCGAACGAGTGGTGGCGACTCTTGAAAAGGCAAGATTAGATGCCGAACACGAAAGGGAAAAGGCTGTAAAACTTAGAATTGAGCTTGAAAAATCAAGAAACAGAGCAGAACAGCTTGAACTTCAAAATGAGGCTGCACAAAAGAAATTGATGGATACAACGCGTGAAAAAGCAAATAATATTATCGAAATTGCTCGTTATAAGTCATCGTTACTTTTGAATGAACTTGAAGAAATCAAGAAAAACCTTAATGCTGAAAATGCCGCAAAACTGCTTGAAAAAGCAAGACAAAGGTATAAATCTACCTTAAATGAGCTTGAGGATACGGCCAACCCCGTAGAACAGAATAAGGTTAGTGGCGAGGCAGTGACTGACGTCCAAAAGAGCGATATTGTTATAGTTGCCGACCTTGGCAGAGATGCAACTGTTATTGACGTTAAACCCGATAAAAAACAGGCGTATGTTATGTCGGGCTCGATAAAAATGTGGGTGAGTTTCGAAAATTTGAGGCTGAAACGCAAAAATGCCCCATCTACGGAGGTTAAAAAGACACGCAAAGTGACAGGGATGATGTCAAGAGCAAATCGACAGGTTTCGGGTGAAATTGATATCAGAGGAATGGCATCTGACGAAGCAATTTTGGAACTTGATAAATACATTGATAACGCCGTTGTTTCAGGGCTTGAAACCATTAGGATTATTCACGGCAAGGGCACAGGTGTATTGCGTAAGAGTGTTCAAACACATTTAAGGTCACATAAGGCGGTGAAATCTTTCCGTCTTGGCACTTTTGGCGAGGGTGAAAACGGAGTCACAGTTGCCGAATTAAACTAAGGAGGTAATTCAATGGCGGTTAAATTGAATGAAAACAAAGAAATTGTCGAAAAAATTAGAGAAGGTCTTAAAAAGAAAGATGGCTTTTGTCCTTGTAAATTAGGGAAATTACCCGAGAACAAATGTATGTGCGAGGAGTTCAAAGCACAAATCGCCGACCCTGAGTTTGAGGGTTATTGCCATTGCAGACTTTACTACAAATCAAATGATTAGAAAAAAGCACCGAGAAATCGGTGCTTTTTTGTCGATTATTACATAATTTTTTGCAGAAATAACGCAAAATAATTGAAAACAGTAAAGTAGTATGCTATAATATATATAATTATATATTTTATAGGCGATTTTCATAGGATTGAGGGGTGTTAATATGGCAAAAAAGTATGGTAAAAAGAAGCATAAACAGCGTAATGTTTTATATACCGTTATTACCGCGTTTTTGCTATGTGCGGTCTTTCTTGGTATGGTGAGGTATTTTTATGTCACTGCCGAGAATGAGGCATACGAAAATCTACATGTCCAAACAAAGCAGATTAAAGACGATATTACTCTTCAGTTAGTATCTGACCGTGAAAACCTTGCGACCATGGCGAATTTTGCCGCTAAACTTTACAGTGATGGCGAAAGTTACGATTTAATGTTTGAGTCGTTTAAGGCTATCGGTTTGATAGAAAACATAGGTATTTTGACTCCCAATAATGTTTTTGTTACTAAAGCCGGTTCTATCAATCTTGAGGGTTTAATCTCTTTTGAGGACGAAAAGCAAAAAGGTAATTACATAAGCGGAAGAGTCAAGGACCTGACAAGGGATAATTATGAAATAATAAGAAGTGCCGTTCCCATAAACGCAAATGGAAAAACGGTTGGAATTTTATACGGCGTTATAAAGCTTGATAAAATTTGCGAAAAATATAATAAAATGGCAGAGGAACTGGATGCTCAGCTATTCGTATATGATAAAGAAACCGGTAATCTTGTGATAGACACTGTACATAAAGAACTTGGCAACATATCATTCTTAAAAGACCGTGAATATAACGAAGGTTATTCTTATGAGCTTATGGCATCAACCGATAAAGGTTTCACCTCGTTTATGTCTGCTTATAAAGATGAGAATATGCATCTGCATTATTCAACAATTGAAAAAATTGATTGGATGATAGCATTAGCAAGATATGATTCTCAGGTGTTTGCATATACCCATAAATTGACTTGGACTTCACTCTTAGTATTTTTTGTAATGCTCCTTATTATCATTGTATATATATTCACCATAATGAAAAACGAGAGGCAGGTAAACGCGGTAGCAACCAGCGCTTCTGATATAAGAAAGATACTTTTGGAAACATCAGGAAATCAAGGAAATATTTCCGAAGCGTTGAAACAAGTATGCTTATTTGCTAAGTCAAGGTCTGCGGTCTTTTTTAATACCGATGGCGAAGAATATAACTATTTTGATTCAGAATATAAAGAAATAGAACTTTCTGAAAATGAAAGAAAGTATTTTATGGCAGAACTTTTTAAGTATGCAACCGAGTTTCATAAATTGAGTGGTTTTGCGGTTAATATTCTTTGCATTAAGCCTAATCGTCATCTTTTAAAAACAAACCGTGCTTTTTATGAGTTTTTAAAGAATTATAAAATTTGTGATATATCATTTTCTGCCACTATTAACAACGCTAACCATATTACGATTTTGGCGGTTGTTAATGCAAAACGCAGCAACTTAGCAAGAATTCTTGCTGAAAAGATTTCTGCTTGTTTTTCTATGGCGTTATATAATAGAAATTATCTAAACAAAACTAAACTCGCAGCAACAACAGATGGTTTGACAGGAACACTAAACCGTGTTGCTTATAAAAGCGATTTGGCGGCTTTTGATGAAGCAAAAGCTTTGAATTTTTCGTGTATATACGTTGACGTTAACGAACTGCATCTTATTAACAACAAGTTTGGACATGCCGTCGGCGATGAAATGCTTTTGTACATAGCAAACACTTTGAAAGAAGTGTTCTATGGGCATAAGGTATATAGAATGGGCGGCGACGAGTTCTTGGTATTTTGTCAAAACACCGAACAAGATATTGTGAAGAAGAATATCGAGAACTTTATCAAGCAATTAGAAACTCGAAATTATCACGTGGCTGTTGGTTTATCGTTCAGAACTCAAAATACCAATACTGAGGAAATGGTAAAAGAAGCAGAAGTTAGAATGTACGAGGAAAAGGCTGAGTATTACCAGAACAAACAACAAAGCTTAACTCCGGCGGAAAACAATGAATATATCCAAGTCAAAACGGGAATGCTTGAGATTGATACAATGCTTTCTATCTTACAGGAAAATTATAACGGCATATATCGTGTTTCGCTTGATACTGACAAGGCAAGACGAATTTTAATGCCGGCATATTTGAAGTATAATGAAGATGAAGAACATTTTTCAAATCTGTTTTCAAAATATGTTTCCGAATTAGTTGAACCTGATTATCACAGAGCAGTACTGAGCTTTTTGAATTATGAAGCTGTAAAAAACCAGTTAGCCGAAGGAAAGACACCTAAAATCAGATATAAAAAGAATGACGGCGAAATTGTAACCTTAAGTGTTTACAAACTCTGTGATGCTGAAGCACAACTTTCGGACACTCTTTGGGTTTTTGCTAAAGGGTGAAATAATATTGACAAAGGCAAATCATTGTAATATACTAATTTAGTAAATATTTAGCAAAATCGGCGAAAGTCGGTGACGCAAAGCAAAGAAGCTAAGGTTTTATACTATGCTAGTCAAGCTGCAATGATAAAAGGTCTTTATAAGGGCTTTCTATTGTTGCAGCTTTTTGTTTTCGGCATAAAAATAAACGGCTTAAATATTATGTATTAAGAAATATTAGTGTGGCGAGGTATTTTAGAATGAGCAATAAAATTATTGAATCTATCAGTAATGTTGTTTTAGCAAAAAGAACCCCTTCCAGCGAAAAGAAACTATTAAAAAGTATTGAAAATGGTTTTAAAAATCACGAGTTTAAAATGCATCTGCAATTTATTGTGGATAACAAGAATAAGAAGATTGTTTCTGCCGAAACCCTTTCAAGATGGGAAAACTCCTCGGGTGAGACTATTTTCCCCGGAGAATATATAGGTTTAATGGAAAAATCGGGATTGATTGTCAATTTTGATTATTATATGTTTGAAAAGGTTTGCAAAAAACTTTCTAAATGGAAAAATACCGATTTTGAGGATTTTGCAATATCCTGTAATATCACAAGAATTACAATATCTGAAAAAAACTTTGTTGATAAAATTAAAGAAATTGCAGATAAATACGATTTCGACAGAAGCAAACTTATAATAGAAATCACCGAGGATTCTATTGAAAAGAACTTAGATGTTGCAATGAAAAATATCATTAAGGTGAAGGAACTTGGATTTAGCATTGCCTTGGATGATATTGGTGCTGGTTATACCTCACTTATTAGTTTGTGTGAATATCCAATTGATGTTATGAAGATTGACCGTGATATTCTCCTCTTAGCTGACGAGGAAAGAGGTAAAAAGTTATTTTTAGGAATTATTTCCTTAGCCCATTATCTTAATGTTAAGGTTGTTTGTGAGGGTGTTGAAACTGCGGAACAAAACACCTTGGTAACCGAGAGTGAATGTGATTATATTCAAGGTTGGTATTATGCAAAAGCTCTTCCTGAAAGCAAAGCAGAAGAGTTTGCAAGAGAATATATGAGCAAAAACGCATAAGGTTCGGAGAAATAATGAAGACTGAATTTTCAAAAGATTTATATAGATATTACGGCGACAAAGGGGAAAGCTTAGTGCAAAGACTGTTAAGACCGATAGAACTTAAATATATCGCTCTTTTCAGAAAGGTGAGTAACTGTAAATTTTCTCCTTTGAAACTGTATTATACGGTCAAACTAAAACTAATGTCCTATAAAACTCATATACAAATTCCGGCAAGAACAAAAATTGGTGAGGGTTTTTATATCGGACACAGCGGCAGGGTGATTATAAATCCTGAAGCTGTTTTAGGAAAAAATATGAACGTTAGCACGGGCGTTGTTATTGGATACGAAAACCGTGG
>JAZOQF010000119.1:0-32548 GCA_045655905.1 Acutalibacteraceae bacterium
GGCTCCGTAGCAGACACCCGTAAGGTAGGTTTGGGTCATGGTAACTTAGGTAAGATGCTGCTGGAAGAGGAGACCGAGTGTTTCGCATTCCTGGCAGGTCATGAGTCCTTCGCAGCAGCTGAGGGCGCTATCGGTATCGCAGAGAAGGCTAACAAGGTTCGCCAGAAGCCGCTTCGCGTTATCTTAAACGGTCTTGGTAAGGACGCAGCTCAGATCATCTCTCGTATTAACGGTTTCACCTATGTAGAGACCGAGTACGATCCGTACACCAACGAGGTTAAGGAAGTATTCCGTAAGTCCTATTCTGAGGGACTTCGTGCAAAGGTTAACTGCTACGGCGCAAACAGCGTTCCGGAAGGCGTTGCAATCATGTGGAAGGAGAATGTAGACGTTTCCATTACCGGTAACTCCACCAACCCAACCCGTTTCCAACACCCCGTTGCAGGTACATATAAGAAAGAATGTATCGAACAGGGCAAGAAGTACTTCTCAGTAGCATCCGGCGGCGGTACAGGCCGTACACTCCACCCCGACAATATGGCTGCAGGTCCTGCTTCTTACGGTATGACCGATACTATGGGCCGTATGCACTCAGACGCTCAGTTTGCAGGTTCTTCATCAGTTCCTGCTCACGTAGAAATGATGGGTCTTATCGGTGCTGGTAACAACCCAATGGTTGGTATGACTGTTGCTTGCGCAGTTGCAGTTAACGAAGCGCTTAATAAGTAGTCTAAATCCGCATAAATAAAGGGTTTTTAAGGAGAAGGTCGTCCGTTTCGGGCGGCTTTCTTTTTTTGCGGTTTTTACCTATTTTGGATAAATTTGGGGTACTTGTACCCCATTTGTACCCCAAATTCTAACGAGGGTACAATTTTGTACCCCAAATGCTGTTTTTGTACCATCCGGTACCGGAAATTTCGATTCCCTCTTGATAATCATCTCCTGAATTAAGATACGATGGTGTCTGTGTATTTTGTGCGTGAGTAATAATAGAACCATCGACTGAAGTGCAGTTAAGAATTTCTATAGTTTTAATTTGCATTTTCTTTGTTACATGAGAATAAATATCTAATGTTACTTGAACGCTTTTATGTCCGAGTCGGTGTTGGACATCCTTGATTGGTGCCCCATTTTCAATAAGCCGAGTTGCGTGGGTATGACGAAGTGAATGGTAATCGTATTTCATATATCCAAGTTCATAATGTATAACCCTGGCACAGTGTTGCATAACTCTTGGTTGAATATAGGAGCCGTCATCACGAACATTCATCATATGAACCTCAATACATCCTTCAGACCTTTCTGTAACAAGCTGTTTCTTTTCATTTACATACAAGTGAACATAAAATTCATCATAGAATATTTTTGCTCTATTTTGGAGCTCTTTTGCTCGTTTCAGTGTGCTGACCATATAATCGTCTAACAAAATAGTTCTAAAAGAATCATATTTTGGATTTGTGAATTCCCAAAATCCATCTATCCATTGAATTTGACTATTTACTGATAATGTTTTGTTTTCTAAATCAATGTCTCTTTGCCAATCTAATGCAAATGCTTCACCTAATCGCAAACCACAGCGATATGCAAGTAAAAGCGGTATATGACATGAATGACCAAATGGAAAACGAGTAATTATTGCTTTCCAAGCTTCAGGACTGACAGCTTCACGTTCTTTTTTGCGAGTAGGTGTTTCAGGCTTAGCTCTAGGCGACGGAATTTTTACTGATTTCATAGGATTAGTTCGCAAAAAACCTAGTGGCTCAACAGCGAATGATAGGCAACTTGATAAAATTGTTTTTAATGCAGTAAGCGAATTCTTGCCATAACCTGCATTGAATTTATCGTTTATCAAAGTTTGCAAAACTGCCGTGTTGAGGGAACATAATTTATATGTACCAAGTGCGGGTTTTATGTGATTACGTATTCGTTTTTCATATCCCTCTGTTGTTGTATCTTTTAGGTTGACCTTACAATACTCTTCAACCCAAAAATCTAAGAAATCCGAAAAACTCATTTCTGACGGAATAAATGTGAGTCCACTGTTGTTATATTCAGTTAGAGCTTTATTACCGGCTTCTAAAGCTTCTTTTTTGGTAGCAAATCCACCTTTTGTGAAGCGTTTACGTTTGCCGCCAATTTTTGCACCTTCAAAACGGTACTGCCAAGTATTTCCTCGTTTCATACAAGTGACTTGACTCATTTGGATAACCTCCTTTTAGTTTTTGTTAATAGGAAGCTCCTTTACATCATTGAGATCAGTCAGGTCCTTACCTTCAGATTCCAATAGGAATTTTTCGAGCGATGTAGCCCTTATCTTGTAACTACCAAGTTTCATCGCAGGAAGATATCCTTTTTTAATTAATTCGTAGACGTAGGTTGTGTTGGAATGAATAATTTCGGCAACTTCCTTGACTGTATATAAAATGACGTTAATGTTACCTCCTCCTTTCAGTATAAAAATTAAAATAATCTTGTCAAATTTCGTTTTCGTTTTTTAAATGTGAAAAATCTGAAAAAAGGCTAATATTATAAGGTTTGTAACGGAAAAAATATTTTTTATAATTGTGAAAAAACGGATTATTTCGGCCCCATCCGTTAAAGGATACACTACATCGGTTGACTACTTAGTGCAACGGGTGCACTAAGTCCCGCACTATATCAAATTATCACACATTACGATATAACTGCGAATAAAGGCAGCGCCGCTAAGCTCTTACGGCATGTCTCATTATTACCGATATCTTGGCAACCGTCCGTTTGTCATACGGAGGATTTTCGTTATTCGTCGCTCATCGGATTGTTATGTAGTGTATTACCATGATGCTTTTGCATATTTGTCAAGGAACAGTTTTAACTAAATAATTTTCAATATGAAAAATTACTTTTAAATTGGATAATATATTAAATTTTAGAAACTACAATAAAAATGGATTCTTTCTCTTTGTTTATAGCCGTAACTATTGCTTTGCGTAAATTTGGTATGCTTTCAATAATGCTTGTGCGTATATTTTGCGCCAAATCTTCATCTATATAGTATCCAACCTTGACTCCCTCTGACGAGTATGCTGGTTGGACAGATGCGGTTAATATATATTTGTCATAGAAGAGCAGTAATTCTTCTATGGAATTTTTTTCATTATTAACTACCCCTAAAATCATTTCAGATGAGGGAAGTATTTTTGCTTTAGTTTTCTTTTTCATTATTTAATTCCTCTTTTAATTTTTTTATAGCCGACTTTCGATGTTTAGAGATCATTTGAAAACTGACCCCCATTTCTTTTGCAATTTCACGTTGGGTTTTTTGAGCAATCTCAGTTTGAAAGAGTATTTTTCGCTGTATTTCTGTAAGATGTAGCAACGCTTCAACAAGATTGTCGTTATTGATAAAGAAATTCACGCCGTTAACTTGAAAGCGTTGTAGTAAAATATTTTCGAAAGAAGATTCTTCGTATATTAGTTTTTCATAAAAGTTGTCAATACAGCAAACAATAAATCCTGATTTTTTTCGGCGTTCTTTTTTACGCACAGCATCAATTTTTGAATTACTTATAACTGCTTTAATGTATTTATCTGTCAATTCTATAATTGATTCGTTAATTTCTGATAATTCATAAGTTATATTTGACATTTTTTTACCTTCCTAACCCTTTTCATTAAGACAACATCGTTTGGAATGTAAAAAAATCAACCTAAATTTTAATTTTTATAAAAATAAATGAAAAAATAATAGCTTTTGTATTTTATTTTTTAAATTTTGAATGGTTATATATAAGAAAATAGAAGTTTATTTGAGAGGGGAGTAGTGCTTTATATAGTTAATCACACTTTTACACTAGAGTTTGCTTTTAGAGAAAAGAAATATTTTGGAAAAATAAGTTGAAAAATAATTGAAAATGCTATATTGACATGCGAATAATAGTTGATTATAATATATTTGTTCTTAGGTTTGATTGAAGTTCCTTTTGGGGACTAAGGTTTGATGCACAAGGTCGGATTTATCTCTAACGGGATAATTCCGCCTTTTTATTTTCTGCAAAAAGCAGCGACAATTGAATAAATCCCAACGGACAATAAAAGGCCGTGTCATTACTCCTATATAGGAGATGGCACGGTCTTTTTGTTTATATAAAGAAAACAAATCATAGAAAGGACTGATGTATTCATTGGCAACTGAACCCCTTATCAAAGTCTCCTGCATTAGTAAAGGCGAGAAAATCGGACTTACTAATTATTCAGACTTAATTGTGTTCGACAAGGATAAAACTATTGTTGCACTTCGTATCGGCGGCTATCCAGAAGCGGTACAGGCAATGAGCGATATCCTTATAGCCGGATGCGATCTTGAACTGCAAGGAGCACGCGAAACCATCAAAGCGAATACCAAAGGACCCCAAACCTATGAGCGTAAGCTATCCCATGACGGCGTTTATGCCGAGGGTATGCATTACCTCAAAGACGACGTTCCGAACACGATTATGTTCGGTGACGATGAATCCGGTGGCACAAAGGTTGCCGTCAAGAAAAACCTGTACTTTTTCTGCAAATCACGTGATGAACTGTATGCCGAGCTTGACCATAAACTCTCGGTTCCGTTAATCCCCGAATTCAAGGACTACTTTATTTCTGAACTTATAAACCAAAAATTACTGCAACAATTAACTGTATATTCATTGGGAGTTAAGTTTGAGGCGTGGCATATGAAAATATCGGAGGATGAATCGGAAGTTGCAAAGGTGCTTGAAGACGGACTGAAATCGGGTAAAATCACCATTCCCGGAACTCAGTCAGGAAATCTGGATGTCTTTAACAACATCAAGACCTTTACACAGTATCTCAGTGAGTTTGGCCGAGTGGTGGCAGAACGTATTAAGAACTGCTTTCCTCCAAGGTTTAATCCCGCTGAGGAACCAGTTGCATCGGAGATTACCGAAGTTAACGACTGTGTAAGAAGCAATGCAGGATATTCACTGTTTGATGCCCAGCTCGGTGCGGCTGAAGCCTTAAAGCGACAGCTTGAAACCGATAAAATGGCATTACTTGTAGCAGAATGCGGCACAGGCAAAACCAAGATCGGAAGTGCAGCTCTCTATGCCTATCAGCACGGCAACCCCAAGAGAAAGGTTTATAACAAAGCGTTTAATGTTGTTATTTGTCCTTCTCACATCACCGGCAAATGGGTACGAGAAATACACGAAACGATTCCAAACAGTTATGCAATGCACGTCAATACAATGGCTGAGGTAGATGGTATATATAACTACTACCAAACCCATGATAAATCCGTGTACTGCATACTATCAAAAGAAACCGCCCGTAACGGATATATGCGAAAACCGTCTGTAAAGTGGGACCGTATCAAGCGTGGCTTTGTATGTCCCCATTGTGGGTATGTTCAGGAAATGGATGTACTCGTTGATGGAAGTCATTACACCGTAAAAGCGGATGCAGGTTTCTTTTTGAACGAAAACGGCAAGAATCATAAATGCCAAAATAAGAACTGTCAGCAAGTATTATGGTCTATGGTTAATCCAAAGGACTTAGCCCCTGCGAGAAACAACTGGGTGCGTATCGGCTCATACGGCTTTATACACCGTAAATTTGCACGTCAAGCGTTTGATATGTGCAAATCAGAAACCGCCGCTGAAAAGATTGCAGAGGTTGTAAGAAACCCTGACGGAGTATTTCCGGCACCGGGTGCATTTGAACGCTTTCCGTTATCCTCGTATATCAAAAAAAGAATACGCAAGATAGACGGACTTATAGTGGATGAACTGCATCAGTATTCCGGAGAAAGTGCTCAAGGTCAGGCAATGGCTGAGCTTGCAGGCATATCAAGCAAAGTTATCGGTATGACTGCTACTCTTGTTAACGGTTATGCTAAAGGCATCTTTTATCTGCTGTTTCGTCTTAAATCCCATCTTATGCTTTTGGATAATCAAAAGTATGAGGCTCCAAGAGATTTTTGCCATCAGTACGGTGTTGTGGAAGAACTCTATCAGGTTGAGCAACAAAACACCTTTAACACAACTTCCAAGGCAACCAAGCGTAAAGTCCGTGAAAAATTCCTTCCCGGCATTTCACCGCTTGTATATTCAAGGTTCTTACTTGAAAATGCAGTATTTCTGTCACTTGCTGATATGGGTAAAGAACTTCCCGATTATGAGGAGATACCTTTGTTCTGCGAGATGACCGACGAAATCAAGGAAGAATATAAACGGCTTGAAAACGAGTTTAAGAAGATTATGAAGAACGATAAGCAGATTGGCAATCGTATTCTGTCTTCGTATATGAACTTGTTATCTGCATATCCCGATCAGCCATACGGACACAATCCGATATACAATCCTTTTAGAAAAGCTGAGGAGGATGCTCTGATAATTCCCGGTGACTTGGGCGACATAGATACTATGCAACCCAAAGACTACAAGGTTATCGAGCTTATAGAACGCAAAGTTGCTGCAGGTGAAAATGTCATTATCTACACTGCCTGGACTCGTCTTGATTCTCAAAACAAGATGTTCAAGGCACTGAATGAAAAAGGCATACCCACCGCCATACTGAAACCGTCAATAGAACCGATAAAGCGTGAAGAATGGGTAGAAAAGAAACTCCAAAAAGGTATTCGTGTATTAGTGGCAAATCCCGCCTTGGTGGAAACCGGCTTGGATTTGAATACTTTTACAACCCTTATCTTTTATAACATTGCTTATAACCTTTATATCTTCCGTCAGGCGTCCCGCCGAAGTTGGAGAATTAACCAAACTGCCCCGAAAGTCGAAGTATATATGTTTTATTACAAAGACACCATGCAGCAACGAGCTCTGCGCCTTATGGCATCAAAGCTTTCCGCTGCTACCGTTATCGAGGGTAACATCAGTGAGGAAGGTTTAGCCGCAATGTCTGACTGTGAGGATCTTACCACTCAACTTGCAAAAGAACTTATGTCGGGACTGAAAGAAAACGTTGACGAACTGGCAGACAGTTTTAAGAAAATGGCGATACTCAGCAACCGAGAGCAAAAAACAACTGAGGAGCCCGTACAAGAGGCACCTATTGTTGCACAACAACCGGAACCCGAAGCCATTGTAACCCCAACTGTTATCTTACCGATACAGCCAATAATCCAAACAGTGACAGCCAATGGCAAAAACCAAGATACAGGTCAGCTCTCTTTATTCGAGCTTGTTGCGTGATATTGCTGTCGGTTTTTGTTTTTTAAGGAGGACAAATCAATGAAAGCGATTCAAACCAAACCCAAGATCTACATAGACTTTGATTCTCCCAATGGGAATATCTTCACTATCCTTGCCTATGCGGAAAATGCTATGAAAGAATATAGCATTATTAACGCAAAAGAAAAGGCTGCCGAAATGCGTGAAAGAGTCACCAAATCGGAAAGCTACGAAGATGCCTTGGAGATAATTCGAGAGTATGTAGATATTATTGAAAATTGAGGTTTTTGCCAATGACAGAAAACATTATTCGAGTCGATATTATTGACAATGAATCTGAAAATCCAAAGAACAGAGTTCTTGAAACGTGCTATCTTTTAAATCCTAACCGAGACAAACTGGAAGCATTACGAAAAGCAATAGAACAACGTTTAGATGATGAAAACAGTGAGTATAAAGGCTTATGGGATGTAAGAGATTACATTAACAAGAATTTCCTAACTCTTGACATCGAAAGGATGGAAATCGAATGGTAGCAAACAAAGTCGGAGAAAGCATTGAATTTGACGGTGTAACCTATACTGTCGGCGCCGTTGTTTCCGTAGATAAACGCTCTGATTATGCCGGACTTGTAGGTAGAATTACAGAAATTGCAACGGGTGGAGATATGGATACCGATAACGATTCCATTGACATCTATTGCGATTTTGAAGAGCCTACAGATCCCGAAGTAATAGGGAAACTGGAGAAGCGTTTCAGTTGTATCTACGGCGAACCTCGAACGCTTCAGGATATCTGTCTTGACGGTATCGTAATGGCTCCCGATGAAATTTGGCTTATCGACTAAATCAAACGAACAGGAGCAAATCAATGAGAATATCAGCAAATCGAATCAATTTATTAAACGCTGTAAAAACAGCACTTAAAGCAATGGGCAATATGAAAGACATACCTGAACTCAGCAGTCTTCTTTTTGAGGTGGATGCGAACACCGGCATTATTACAATTATAGGTACAGACACCCACACTCAAATTCAGTGCAGACTGCGTAACGAGCATGTTCTTGAAGGCGGCTCTATGCTTATTAAACCTATTGTTGGAGAAATGTTAAGACTTCTGCCTGGTGAAAATGTAGAGTTAGGCATCGGTTTCAGCAATGCGCTTGAAATCAAAAGCGGTTCTTGCAAATACGAAGTACCGTTCCTTGACTCTAAAAAATTCCCCCGTATGAGAATTCCGTTTCCTGCTGACTTTATCTGTGTTAAAGGTATCAACTCAATTATTAGGCGTACCATTTTTGCCACAGATTCAAAAACACAGGACTTGAACAGGAAGTCTTTGCAATTTGTAAAACTTTCCTTTGCTGATGGGCAGACAACGGCAGAAGCCACTAACGGTCAGATTGCAGCGTTATCACAAACGCCGCACGCTTCCGATGGAAAAATGGATATCATTCTGCACGAAAAAGCCCTTAATACACTTGCGTCTATTGTTTCGCCAAATGACGAGTTGTATGTGGGGATTGCAGGTAAATATGCAGTCTTTATGAAAGAGGATATGTTCTTTTCCTCACAGCTCTATCAAGGGCAATACATTGAAGGCAGCACCCTTGTAAACCACATTAAACCTATGTATAGAGCGACAATGGACGCAAAGGCACTCTACGAACTTGCAGGAAACGTCTCCACTATTTTTAATTCGGGCGATGATGCTTGTATCAATCTTTGTATTGCCGATAATTGTGTTGCTATGCGAACACAAACGGCAACAGGTGCATCACAGGCACAAATTCCGGCGACTGAAACAGTACCAACAGACGCGGGTGGATTTAATTATCAATCCAAATGGCTTCTTGATTGCTTACGACAAACGGCAGGGCCATTAACTCTTTCACTTGATCCGCGTGGCTTTATGCTTATTGAGGCAAATCAAAGCAAGTATTGTGTTGGTCCAAGAGGTCCCGTAAGGATAAAACAGCCCGAAGAAAAGAAAGAGAAAAAGCCCAGAGCGAAAGCTACTAAAACCAAAACTGCGGTACCCGCCGCAGCGTAAGAAAGGAATTGTTTATGCTTAAAACAAAAATGAATGCTGTAATTTCAGAGGTGCGTGACAGCCTTGCCGAGCGTGATGAACTGATACACGTTATCGCTCTGGCACTGCTCACAAGAAAAAACCTCTTTGTTCTCGGTGAACCCGGACAGGCAAAATCCCAAGCGATTGACCGTTTTCGTTCACATATCACCGATGCAAAGCAGTTTGACGTTCTTATGAGCAAAGGCATCGACCAAGAACAGCTATTTGGCAGACTTGACCTTGCCAGCATTATTCCCGGGCATATTTCAAATTCACGCCTTGAGGCTGATGAAAAATACTGCAATATGCGCAAGGAATTAAAGCAGCTTATGGACACTGCAGTAACGGATGCTGACTTTATGCGTCTTTCGGAACTACAGGGCAAAATGAGCAGATACCAGGGTGCTCTTGCACTTTACAGCCAAGGTACTCCTGAAATGATTACAAAGGGTAAAATCCCTGATAGTCATATCTGCTTCCTTGATGAGCTGTTTAAGGCAAATGATGGTGTGTTGAACAGTCTGTTAAAAGCTCTTAATGAGCGAAAATACACCAACGAAGGTATAACCACTGATATTCCGGTTATCAGTTTCTTCTCTGCATCGAACGAGATACCCAACTTTAACAATCCAGAGGAAAAATGCCTTCGTGCTTTGTATGACCGCCTTGACTTCAAGGTATGCACACGCAACGTTGAAGACCGTAGCAATCGTATGAAGATCTTAAAAGCAAAACAGAACGGAACCGACTGTTATATCGGTACTACCTTCACATTGGATGAGCTATATCAAATGCAGGATGAAGTAAGCGGTGTTATCGTTCCCGATAGTATTTATGAGATAACCGATAACATTCTCGTGGAACTACGCCGCAAGGACATAACGGTTTCTGACCGTACATACTTCAACTTTGCACCTGTTGCAAGAGCAGAAGCGTGGCTGAACGGCAGAGATACCGTTATCCCTGCGGATCTTATGGCTCTCGTCAATTACCTTTGGAATAAGCCCGATGAGTATGCGACTGTTCGTGAAACGATCGAAAAGCTGATTACAAATCCACTTGGAGATAAGCTGGATGCTCTTTTGGCAAAAGCACATGAACTCCGCAAAACCTTCGAGGCTGAAACGGATAAAAACAAGGCTCTGCTCAGTTTCCGTAATAATATTGTTGCGGTATATGACGGCGCCGAAGCATTGAAAACGGAGATATCTGAAAACGACCCCGCACTATCCTCTATTGAGGGTATGCTCGATTCGGTAGAAGCTATCAACCGCGAAATACATAAACAAACACGCTTTACATATCTGCCTCTTGCAGAGCTTAAAGCGATGAAAACCAATTCTTAAATCATTAAAATTTGAAAGGACTTGAATTATTATGTTGAATTACGATGTTAAAACCGGAAGACTCACCGCTGACCCCGAACTCCGCACTACTCAGAACGGAATCCCCGTTGTAGGATTCACTTTGGCAGTTCAGAGAAACTACAAGATTGATGATGAATATCCTACCGATTTCCTTAATTTCGTTGCCTGGAGAGGCACCGCAGAGTTTATTTGCAAGCATTTCCGTAAAGGTAACTTGATTACCGTTGAAGGTGCCCTTGAAACAAGGAAATACACAGACAAGGAAGGAAAACCTCGAACTGCTTATGAAATCAAGGTTGACCGTGCTCATTTCTGTGAAAGTGCCGGAAGTCGTCAAAACAACAATAACGGCGGAAATCCTCCTGCAGCTG
Source organism: Acutalibacteraceae bacterium (assembly GCA_045655905.1). Taxonomy (GTDB): domain Bacteria; phylum Bacillota; class Clostridia; order Oscillospirales; family Acutalibacteraceae; genus UBA737. The sequence continues at coordinate 10,984 of JAZOQF010000119.1, forward strand.
AATCGGTTGGCGGATTTACCCCCGTATTTCCCAATACTACCGAGGGATTTGTAGAGAGCGACGATGATCTTCCTTTCTAACAGTATTCTCTGATAACAGTTAAACACAAAATCCCACGGGCAGGCGCTAGTCTGCTCGTGGGACACCAAACAATTTATTTTATAACGGAGGATAATCTATGCGAAGAATGGATAGATTCAGCTACTACAAAGATTTGTCCGATGCGGATAAATGGCTGACAAAGTTTCTGCTCGGTCGTCAAACTCCTGCCTCTAAAAAACTGCTGACAGCAACAAAGCTAACCGACCTAATCTATGAAAGTATGTCTTTTGGAGATGTTTATTACGGAACTAAAAGACCGGAGTATCCCGTAAATGCCGAGAATTTGGCTTCGGACCTCTTTACAGCGTTGTTTTCACCTGTAATAAGGAAGAAAGACACCAATTACGTAAAACTGCGTGAAAGGCACTTTAACAAGCCTATATTGGATAGCGTTTTAACGGATGACCGATTTGATACCCTTAAAAAACTATGTGAAGATAGGGAACTTACCTCATACGAGGCGGCATCTACCTTTGCAAAGAAACTGAGTGCTTTGTTGGAACGCAAACCTTTTCAGACTAAGGTACGATATATCTTTATTATCGAGCAACTTAATAAGCAAATATCAAAAATCGTCGAGAAGATACAGCAGAGTAAAAACAACCCTAAAACAAACACGGCTGAAAAACTACTGCCACTATATGAGTGTATCCGTCAGAAATTAACGCAAATTGCAAACCTTGAAGCAAAGCTGATGGAGGAGGCTCTCTGCTATGTTCAAGGTATTGTTTCTGATATTAACGATGCATTTGATCAGGCGGTCGAAAGAACCGTAGAAGTAAACTGTATAATGACTGCTTGGGGTACTGATTCTGGTGAGATGAAAAACACTCCTGCAAATAAGGAACTCTTGGAACATGTCAAGAAAAGCGAGGAGCTTTTGAGGATTGCACGATCCTTGGGCAAGTATAGAGAGTTCATTATCGATAAGCGTAAAAACGGCTTTGCCTATGGCAGAGGCGAAAAATACGACTTAACGCTCGGCAATGATATCAACAGTTGCTTATCTTCTGAACTTGCACTCTTAGGTACTCACGAAACTGAAATGCTGTTTATGCGAAAGTATGAGCAGAAATGTTTGGCTCAGTACCGTAAGCGAACCGAGATTATTAAAGGGAAGGGTGATATGATCGTTCTTGTCGATGAAAGCTGGAGTACCCGTGAAGTTCAGGCTTGGGCAAAAGCCTTTGCTCTGGCTATGCTTGATATTGCAGCAAAAGATAACCGCAAGTTTGCTATGGTACATTTCGCATCTGCTGACAATGTTAAAACCGACCTGTTCGAGCCGGGACATTATACATCAGTCGATGTTATCAGTGCCGCAGAACAATTCTTTGGCGGCGGTACAGACTTTGAAGCACCTTTGACCGAAGCTATTAACCTTATGGAAAAAGGATATGAAAATGCCGATATCACAATCATTACTGATGGTGAGTGCCGAATAAGTGATGAGTTTGCTGAGAAATTCCGTCATACAATGGCGAAATACAAAGCAAGCGTTACAGGTATCCTTTTGGATAAGGACAGACCGTGCGGTAAAACTCTTGAGCCTTTCTGCGATAAGATTTATCACTCAAAGGAAATAACCGAGGATGAAATCGCAAAGCAGATATTAAAGCAAAAGGCTTCATAAGGGGTGTAATGACAATGTTAGAAACCATAATGTATATACTGTTAGCCATTGGACTTATTTATTCCTACTTTGTTCTTGGTAAATGGCACAAGCTCTCTAAAAAGTGCGATGTTCTTGCCGATGATATATCAAAGGAATTAAACCGTGAGGTTGGCTGTATTGTTAGCAACACAATATTCAGCCCACAAAACTTTCTGGAGCTTATGACAAAGGAATGCTTTATCATTCATACCTCAAAACCTGTTATACAACAGATTGAGGATGTATTGGATGAATATGAGATTCCCTCTATCAGTTATGATTTTGCTGATGTGCATTTAGCATTATCTGCAGTCGTTCCGATAGTTCTTGTTGACTGTTGCGATGTTGACGAAGATCTTCAGCCAATAAAGAGTTATCGTTGGTTCCAGGTTCCTGCTGAAATAAATATAAGCTAAACAAAAGCCATAAAATAACTCCATAAAAATCAAACACCCTGCCATATCCGAGAGGATTAAAGCAGGGTGTTATTGTTTTTAGTTTTTTGGTTTTGGTAAATAATCTAGTTCTTTTGGGAATTTAATATCTTCCCAAACAATTCCAGTTGCTGAATAAACAATTTCTGAATATTTTTTATCTTTCTTTTTCTTGCGATATGTAACTAATATTCTTTTGGTTTCTTTTGAAATATATTTGGGATTAGTTTTCAAAACAGTATTTGGTATATTTTTATCTACAGTTTGATCTTTTACAAATCCCATACAGCCTTTCAAACTACCTGCTATTGTTTCTGTATATAATTTGAAAGTATATGTATTAAAATCTCCTATAGAATTTGCAGATAAATTTTTTTGCATTAAAGCTGGTAATACATCTAATTTCAGTTGTGTAGTACCATCATAAGCAAAATTAAAATCTTTTATACTCAAGCGCTTATTTAAGCATCTTTCATAAAATTTGTTAGCGAATTCATCTTTAGAATCAAAATTGTTTTTAAAATGTGATGTTATTTTTACACCTGTTAAATGCAAAAAATTGCTTGCATTAAATTCAACTTCAAAAAAAGAAATTCGTTTGTGCTTGTCGTGACAAACAAATAACAAATTATGATCTCTTAAATTTTTTTCGTAATTTTCTGCAGCTTTAAGTATAGTGGATAAAGCGTTAATTTTATTATTATTCAATATTTCACATCCTTAAAATCAAATGGAGAGCGCAACACCGAAGTGTTGCGCTCTCCATTAACGACTGATTTTATCGTTGTCTGCCAACAGTCGGGTATTTACATCCCGGATCAATTTCAGGTTTTATCGTTGCCTGCCAACAGTCGGGTCTTTACATCCCGGATCAATTTCAGATTTTAGGTGTCAGCCACACCAACAGAATGTCGTCTGTTTACCTAGCAGATGTCAATACACCCTCTTGCAAGTATATTGTAACACATAGCAACTTAGATGTCAACTACAATATTATTAATACACTTACAATAATAGTGTTACCATTTTTATTGTTCTATTTCATCATATGCGATGATATTTAATTTGGCTAGTATATAATTTTATCTGAAAATTCTAACTAATATGCGCATTAATTGTTTTTAAAACTCGGTTATAAAATCAATTGTTTTTTTGATAAGGTTGATTACAAAGAACTTACAATAACTATTTATTATTGTAAGTTTATATAATTGACATTATAAAATTTAAAGGGGCGATCAAGATGACTATTATTATAAATACATTGAGAAAATTGATGTTGCGAACAATACATACAATGATGCTAACTCTTTATTTACAGATCAAAAGCAAGACAATATCTTTGATTTGTTAATCGAAATCTAAAATGCTTTTGAATTATTTAATAGATAGTTTCACATAGTGTTTTTAATATCATTAAAGTTTCTTAAAAACCGCATAAATATAGGCTTTTGCAGCGGAAACAGTGATTTTATCAGCTATTAGGTAAAATTACTGTTTGTCAACGGTGTATCTTTAAAAGAAATTTAGGACTGGTTAGGTCATTTGGATTTTAGCATAACGGCAAGCATTTCTAGCCATTTGGAGTATGGAGACAAGGTCAAGTCTGCTAATAAGACAGCAGAAAACTTGAGCCTTTAAGCAAAGACAAAGGACGGGATTTTACCCGTCCTTATCTATAAATTATTGTAGTTTTTTTAATAAAGAATCATAATTTACTAATTGGGAAGTGCTCATACTATCACGGTCAATTAGTTTTAATGCTGCAACATACCTATCCTTGCAGCTCCTGTAATTCCTGATTTTTTCTGTGAATAATGATTTTTGATTGCACAATCCTATTAAGTAATTAATCTCTTTGGGAGAAAAATTCTTAATCATTTCTGTATAATAATATATAGCAGCATTTGATACTCCGTATCCATTACCAACATATCCCATCAAAATAGTATATACATATTCAGATTGAATCGTATCTGGTGTCTTTAACGATTCAGATAGTTCGTGCAATCTTTGTGCAAAAGGTGGCTCATTATAGAAATTGTTGAATTCTAAATGTGCTTTAAGAAGATTTGCGCAAGCTTTTTTATAAATTGCATGTTGCTCTGCGGTGTTTAATAAATTTAACATCTTTAATTTTTCGAACAACACCTTTGCTGCAGTGCATTTTTCTTCAAGACCTTTAACAAAGTATTTATTATATTGGTCTAGCATTGATGATTTAGCTTTATCATCAATATAATCAATAATAGAACTAAAAATTTTGACAGCATTTAATCTCGAGGATTCAGAAGCTTCGGGATCACAATATATTCCCATTAGCGAAGGTATTAACATTTGTCTTTGCGCGGGGAATGTATCAATAAGTTTCTGCTTCCATACTTCTAGTTCGTCTTCATCCATTTTTCTGCCCTTAACCGAAGATATAAAGTCGGATACATTTACACCCTGTAACGAGTAGTCTTCGGTAATGCCGTACTTACAGCATCTGCTTATAAAGTTAATAAGTTCTCTATCATCAATTTGAGCTATACTAGGATGTGCAGATGAAAAATTATTTCTAATATCACGACATTGACTTAAAAAGAAATATCCGTCTTCGGAAAGCAATTGCAATTTATAACATAAATCTAGCAATTCTGAATCCATACAATTGTTTAAATCATCATCATCAAATTTTCTATCAAGTGTTTGTGCCACAAGGGGTAATCCGAAATTTGTAATTTTTCTTCTTAATGTTATAATCACTGCGTTCCAAATGTAATTGATGGCACCATCAAAAAGGCCTACTGATGTAGCAACGCACATTCTCATAATTAACCCATCTCGTAACTGCGGAGGTATTCTTAAAATTTCTCGTGGCAGTTCCTTCCATGCATATAATATTTCATCATCACTTGCTAAAACTTCACGTGGTAAATTAAAAGCGGCCAAAACATTATTTATATGCGACAAGGCGTAACCTGTAGTATCGGGCAATGAAATTCCATTAGTAGTTTCTAAATTTGTAGACATATTTATTCTCCTCATATAATGTTGAAAAATTCCTTTTGTATAATTATAATATTAAAATAGATAAAATGCAATATTGTGTTGATGCCTTCTAACAGATTTTTGGTATAAATCCCCTAATTTTTGACATTAAAATCACTTGAAGTTCGAGGTATTTTCAGACAAGTCATAAAAAATGAGAGATACAGCCAACCCCTTAGCCGCACCTCTCTAAAAAAGGACTATACTTATTTTATCTGGTCCACTGCCTCTTGTCAAATCTTAGAGGCGGTTTTTGAAGAATTATTTTTATTCTGAATAATCTAAGAATTTAAGGTGTTGACAAGGTGCCTTTTTAACTGTATAATATAAGCGTTCTTAGGTTTGATTGAAGTTCCTTTTGGGGACTAAGGTTTGATGCACAAGGTCGGATTTATCTCTAATGGGATAATTCCGCCTTTTTTATTTTCTGCAAAAAGCAGTGACAATTGAATAAATCCAATCGGTAATTACAGGAATTGACCGGCTCTAACTCTTCGGAGATGGGGCCGGTCTTTTTTTGTTTTACAAATAAAAAACAGAAAGGACGACCCCAAATCATGAGTGAAAACATGAGCAACCTGAACGACTTTTTGGAAATGGAGGAAAACGGAAACGAGTCTTTTGCAGACTTCCCGTTTGGTGCACCCGCATCCCAACCCCAGACCGTTGTTCAAAATGTCCCAGCACAACCCCCAGCACCTGCAGTACAACCAGAAGCACATCCTTCGGTAATGCAGATGCCACAACAGACGGCACAGCCCGCACAACCTACGGTAGTACCGCCTCAGCAACCTGTTCAGCAGGCACCTCAGGTACAGCCACCCGTGCAAAAAACCGCACCGGCTCCTGTGGTACCCCAAGGCTCGTTGTTTGAAGCAGCAGTTGCACAGACGCCTATTGCAGCACAAGCACCCGCAGTTCAGGCTCCTGTGGTACAAGTACCAGTTGCACTTGCTCCCGTCACAAATCCCCCGGCCGAAGCCCCCGTACAGCAAACTATCGCCGAAGCGGCTGATCCGTTCGCTGCTGCTCTTGCTACTGCAAAAGCACAGAGCGACAGTCGTTTGGTTGAAAGCTGTACCGCACGTGAAGCTGTCTTCAGCTATGGCAAGGCGAAAGAACCGATTACCGACCGTGAGTTTACCTTTGAGGATCTTCGTGAAAAGTACGAAAGTGACTTTCCGGAGTTAGCCGAGAGTAAGAAGGTGGAGTGGACTGTTACCTATGGTAAGGAAAGCAAAACCATCAGCAATCCCGGCTCCGATAAGATTTATGAAATCAAGGCGGAAATCGAAAAATCCAAGAAGTTCTTAGATGGTATCAAAAAAGGTAAAACCGATGCCGATAAGAACCCCGAATGCATCGTTAAGCCGCGTATCAAGGCACAAAGTAAGGGTGAAGTTATTCCTTTGTCTTCGTACAAGGAATTTTGCTCAACCATTGCGGATGCCCGTAAAAGTGATAAGGCTATTGTCCTCCTCCCGTCTTCGGACGGGAGGCTCTACCAGATGCGAAAAACACCCGTTGGGATCTTTACAGCTCAGGCAGGCAATCTGTCTGAGTTTCCCGACGTCTTTCCAGGGTTTCAAATGACCGTTCCTAAGATCCCGATGCACCTTTTGTTGTTTATATGGGACTTCTTTGCGGGAATTTCTGAAAGATATGCCCTGGAAGCTCTGGTACATATCCTTTACGATACAAAGCGAAACAAGTATACCGTTCGGATCCCCAAACAAAAACTAACCCACACAAGCGTTGATTCGGTTATGGAAGAAGATTATCCCGACCACATGATTCATGTTATGGATATTCATTCTCATAACACAATGCCCGCTGAATTTTCTACGGTTGATGATGAGGATGAAAAGCCCACACGCCTTTATGCTGTCATGGGCAGATTGGATAAGGTATTGCCGGATATTACGGTAAGAGCAAGCTGCGGAGGAAAGTTTATTCCTGTAGACCCTGCAGATGTGTTCGATATCAAGTCCACTTCTTTTCCTCATCCGAAAATTTGGGATGAAAAGATCGAATTACCGAAACCCGAAGATGTTTTAGCACTACCTGCACCAAAATCAAAACCGCAATTCAGATTTTGGCGATTAGGAGCAAAAGTATGAAATATTCTAGTACAGCTCCCGTTAAGATTGTAGTTATCGGTGCAGGCGGAACAGGTGGATATGTAATACCTCACCTATACCGTTTAGGCTATGCGTCTCACCGTTATGTCAGAATTATCGTATGCGACGGTGATGTGGTCGAAGAGAAAAACCTTATTCGTCAAAATTTCGTTGAACAAGACATTGGCAGAAACAAGGCTCAAGTACAAGCGGAACGATATTCAGCTGCTTTTGGTATTGAGTGTGAGTATAAGCCAGACTTTATCGAAAACGATGAGGAACTTTTCAAATTGACTTCACCAGACTTTTATGCAAGACCGAATTCCGGAGTACCTGAAACGCAAAAGGTTATTCTGCTCGGATGTGTTGATAACAACAAATCCAGACAGATGTGCCACCGTGTTTTTAACAATCAAAAAGATTTAATCTATATTGATTCGGGAAACGGCGAACATACAGGTCAAGTTGTATGCGGTGTAAGGCAAAACGGCAAAACCACCTACAAGCCCGTAGGTTCTCTCTACCCAGACGTTCTTAAAGAGGAAGATAAATTCCCCTCAGAACTGTCCTGCGCAGAAAGAACTGTCTCGGCGCCACAATCGGTTACAGCAAATCTTATCGCTGCTACAGCAATGGTAGGATTTTTGTATAATCTTTTGATTGTAGGTGAAATGAACATTCGGTATGTAACTTTTTCATCCAAGCAAGTTAATATGCGAGCAGAAATAACGAAGAAACGCAAGAAAAAAGCCACTAAAAACCTCTGAAGAAAGGACTAAATCATTATGGAAGTACGCAATCTTGTAATCTCTTATGATGAGCACAAGTGCCGCATCGGCGGACAGAAAGGTACCCTTAAAACCGTAAACATTGTGGAAACCCTCCCGAACGGCCAAAAGAAAACCGTTCACTCGGATATCCACTTTGAGTCCCAAGACACAAAGCAGGGATATAAAAACCTGTTAAATCTCTTTAAGATGCCCGTAAGGGACACTAAAAGGAGGGTTGCTTAATGGGACGCGGATATTGGTTACCTCCCCAACACGATAAACTAACTGCTTCGGACGGCTTTTATGTAGATAGTTCGGCAGTCTATGGCAGCGATATATCTGCAGGTTGGGATAAACTGCTGGATACTGTATCAAAAAGGCTTATGTTCAAAGAGAAAACCTTTAACAAGTTTTGCAACTGGAAATCCTGCGAATTGGGACAGAACTATTTTGTTTTGCTCTACAACCGCCACGTAGAGATTATCGTAGAGGATGCAGACGGATATGTTGCTATATATGCAATTATTCCTGACGACTGTGAAGCTCCCGGCTTCGCAAAACGTTCCTTCCCTCGATATCTTGCGTTGCTCAAAGAAACACTGACCGAATTGTATCCGGGTGCCGTATCAAAGCGGATAAACTCCCAGCATATCAAAAAGGTCGGCTAAATCCCTTAGGCTGCATTTTAGGTGCGGTCTTTTTTATTGGAGGAAATCATGCGAATAAAATTTAAAAACCTAATGCTCGAAATCACAAGGCAATGCGGTATGGACTGTGACCACTGTATGCGCGGTAATGCCGAAGATGTCGATATGGACTACGATGTGATTTACACTCTTTGCGAAAAAGCAACCCATATAGAGCAGTTAAGTATAACAGGCGGAGAACCATCCCTTGCACCCGAAAAAATTGATTTATTAGCAAATAGATTAAGTTATAACGGTTGTACCATTGGTTCCTTCTTCTGTGCAACAAATGCTCAGCACTATTCTGAAAGTTTTGTTGCAGCACTTAACCTCTTATATAAGCAGTGTAAAAATCCAGAAAAATGTATTCTTTCTATCAGTACAGATCAGTTTCATTCCGGAGCCGATCCTAAAGCTTTGGAGGAATATCGTAAGTTACCTTATTACAGCCCTGTTAAAGAGAAAGGTTATCTCCCACCTCATAAAATTCTCAATGAGGGCAGAGCTGCAGATAACGGTATCGGAACCTTCGATGCACTTTATGACCAGGAATTTTATGATGTTGAATTCAAAGGCTTTGATTTAATCGTTAACGACAGAGTGTATATCAATGTTTTCGGCGATATTTTGTTAGAGCCTGATGCAAGATACTCCGCACAGAATGAAATTTCTGTTGGTAATTTACTTAATGAATCTCTAACAGACATCATTCTTTCTAACACGTTTAAAATACCTGACCATTGGATTGATGCATCTAAACAGTCGGTATATTGTGTGAAAATGACTGCAGATCCTGGAATTATCCTCAATGAACCATTTGAACATCAATTATATTATGCCTACGCAAGATTGGCATCAGTCGCGTTTCATTCGGTTTATCATAATCTACAGCTAACACCAATAAATCCTGAACTTGGCGTTCCACCCACCGGTCTAAAAATCACAACCGAGTGGCTAAAGGAAACGGGTTTGAGATGCATTGGTAACACATTACATTATCATTTTCCTGATAACAGAACGAAGACCGCAACTATTGAGGTTATCCGTTGTCCCATTGAGGAGGGATTTGATGATGTCCGAGAATGAACAGCAACAAACCGCTTTTTGCCTAAAAGAAATCGAGAACTCAAAAACCCTAATCCTAACCTTAGCATCACAATTCCCTAAACTCCGTGCTTCTTACGAAAAATATAAAGGCACCGGGCTAAAACGTGAGTATGATTCGCTTATTGATCTTCAAAAGGCTGTAAAAAGATTATTGGAAGAATTTCCGGCATTGGTTTTGCAGCTTAACGAGTACGGCGATGAAGAACTTTCAAAGACGACAGAACGGTTATATGGTGTCCTTAAAAAGTATGACTACTTGGGAACAACCGACTACACCAAACTCTGTATGGCTTTAGAGAGTTTTGCAAAAGGTTTACCGACCGCAGACCATAACATTAATACTGCGAAGTTGGCACATCTTATGAACCGTGCCCGTATGGGTTACTTTCCAACGGATTTATCTCATGTGAAAATGCTCAAAGATGCCATTATATTTCCCGAAGCACCTGTAAACCTAATTGATCCCTGTTGTGGTGAGGGCTTGGCTCTGCAGGCATTTGCCAAAGGAGTACAGGCTCGAACCTACGGCATAGAAATTGACGAAGTTCGTGGCGAGGAGGCGCAAAGACGCATCCAGCGTGTCGGATACGGAAGTTTCTTTCATTCAAGGATAAGCCTTAATGCTTTTCAAGGCTTGTGGCTTAATCCGCCGTATCTTTCTGTCCCTTCCGAGCACGGTAGCAAAAGGCTTGAAAAAGCATTCCTTGCGGACAGTATTCGTCATTTGCAGGTTGGCGGAATTATGATTTACATTATTCCGTACTACCGAGCAACACCTGATGTTTGTCGTGTGCTATGCGAAAACTTTACGGACCTTCGGGTACATAGGTTTATCGGTAAGGAATTTGAACGCTTTAAACAAGTTGCCATTATTGGCAAGAAAATCGAACGTCGTGAGGCTGAAAAGATGGCTAAAAAGCTATCCGAATACATGCTTGACGCCGACAAAATACCATTAATCACAGATTTGCCGAAGGATTGTTATGAAATGCCTGCGGCAACAAAGACAGTAGAGCTGTTCAAAGGCGCCGTTTTTAATGTAAACGAGCTCGCCGATCAGCTAAAGAAATCACCAAGCATTGAAAGATTATTTGAGGAACGCACCCTGGATAACCGTGAACGCAGACCGCTGTTACCACTTAATCTATCTCAGGTAGGACTCGTGGGAGCAAGCGGAATGATGAACGGGCTTGTCGAATGTGACATACCTCACGTAATCAAGGGCCGTATCGTTAAAGAGAAAAAGACTAAAATCGGTCTTGAAGACGATAACGGTAAAACTGCAGTTCGTGAAATAACATCGAACCGCCTTATCTTCAATGTTTTAACACCCACCGGGCTAAAATCGCTCGGCTAACGAATCGAAGAAAAGAGGACAAAACAATGTTAAAAAATCAACCCCACGTTCTAACTCCGGAAGAGTCTGCTTTTGCAGCAAAACATTTTACGCAAGTTTATTCCTTTCTGGCGGAAAACAATCTGTCAGAAGATGATTATTACGATCCTACCATAAACGGCTTCTTAAAGGCAGTACAGGAACATCACACATCTGCCGGTTCCGGCAACTTCAAACAGTTTGCCGCCGATATGATGAGTGCTGAATGCACTGCTTACGAAGAGTCATTGCATAGAGAACCAACAGTTATCAGTTTCAGCGAGTATTACAAAAGCGCATACGAGCTTGAGGAAACAATCGCAGACGTTAAAAACACAATGGACGAGGCTATATCTGCCATTGCTTACGAAGAAACTATGCAAAGTTTCAGTGCTACCCAGCAGCGTATCGTACATCTTTTATTGGAGGGCTATTCCAGGATGGATATTGCCACAATGCTTCAAATGAGCGTTACTGCTTTGTTTGATGAAATTAGCCTTATTCAGCAGAAAACAATGGCAAGTCCCTTGATGATGGCAGCGTAAAATAACCGGAAAGGACAGAATTTATGAACCGTATTAAATATATCTTTGCTAAGGCACGACTCGTTTTAACCACCTGCAGAGCAAAAGCTGCAAAGGACATGATGGACAAGGTAATCCGCAGTACCAAGGCGAAAAAGGAAGAAATCGACTACAGTTACGAAAACTTTCTAAATCGTTGCAAACAGCAGGAAAAAGCAGCCGTTATGCTGAAACGAGCAACGAATGGAAATCCTGACAAGCCTTTTCTCAAAATCGACCTTGAGATTGAGCATTATATTGTTCAGCCCGATGTTGCGAATAAAATCACCCGACATGAAGCTGAGGTTGCTCTCACACGCCATCGTTACGGCGATTGGGGTGATGTTTCTGTTCATCATTGGTTATGTAATAACGAAGGTACCAAGGATCCCTGCGGTATTATTCGTTCCCGCTATCCGTTATTTGGTGGCGGTTATTTCAGTGTAGAAACAGATAAGCGTGCCAAGATAACCAAAATGTATCTGGGTGGTGTGGCCTAATGACTTACGAGCTTGATCTTGACCGGCTTAGAAAAAAACTTTCAAGAGCACGTTTGGAAAAAAGCCCACCTGTACCACCTGTGCAAGAGGAATACGAAAAACCGTCGGAAAGAGTGCAATACCTCATCGACCATGTTCTTATTCCTTTGTTTAACGGTGAGAAGGTTCATTCCGCTGATTTAGATTTCAAGCAATTTGATTGGGTGGATATAAATGAACTATACGACTACTATATGAATCATTATTATCACGGTGAAAGTGATTGGCAGAAATTACGTAGAGTTTATAAGCTGTGTAAAAATGCCGAATCGCTTACATCATCCGTTAGTTTCATTTAGGAGGTCGTTATGTTTAAAAGTATCCGAAATATAGAGGGATATATAGAAGCACTGAAACTTGAAAAAGTGCTTCATACGCATGAGCCCAACTATGCGGGTTCGGAATTATCTCCCGATGATGCCTATATTTTTGCTTGGGAACAAATGGCGGGAATGGCACACGAAATGGTTGAGCTTGATTGGACAAGCAGTGTAATTTTTAAATTCTACTTTCCTGAAATGCATAAGTTTTATGATCTCTGTCGTGAACACAGCAGAGTTAATAAAATCAACTTCAAGAAAAACCCTTATGTAACACAGGCTGAAGAAGATGTTGACCATTATTTTATTGATTCGGATGCTCAGAACTTCCAATGGAAAGTTTGGGCGCCAAGAAAACTTGTTAATAAAAAGTGGGATATTTTGCTCGTTGAGACAGGTTGCTATTTTGAGGATTATATCATTATGCTTGATGTCCTCTATGAAATCCAAGATTATTACAAAAGGAAATGCAAACTGATAGAGCAAGAATTGCGCTGCAAACCCAAAATCATCAAACTTCCTAAGGCTAAGAAAGAAACGAGGAAAGCAGCATGATAAATGATGAAGTTGTAATCCACATTAAAGAAGACAAATCAGTAAGGTTGGAAATAACCGAAAACGGAAAAACCCGCACTAAGCTGATTAGTCCCCAAACCCTATTCGATTGCATTAAGGGCAGTCTATCAAACACACCTGTAAAAGTATCTACCGGTTTATTGCCGTCAAACATTATTAGCGTAACGGGCGATGAATCGGGTGCCAGATACGCTGTTATTGAATATCTTTATGAAACCGCCGACATTACTTATATGTCAACGGAGTATAAGGATTTTCCGTTACCGAGACTTGTTTTCGGTTTTACAGTTGAAAGCAGCGGCCGCATATCACAGGTAAAACTTGGAGTACCTGCTCTCGGCAAATTAAGTCCTGATACCAAGATGTACTACTATCCTTTTTCAAACGTGAGTCATTTTTCTTTATGTACGGGAACAAATGCATTGCCTAACATAAAGACACTCCAAAGTCTTGAAAATCTTCCAAATTACATTATCTCTTTGCCTGATAATGACGACTATTACCAAGATGAACATACCAAACTCAAATTGGGCCACAGAGATTTATTGGAACATCTAAAGGATAAGGATAGACAGTATTACTATGATGAGGTCTTAATCCAAATGCCGAATGCAACGCTTAAAAACTTCTTATAAGGAGGCAAAATCAATGACCGAAGAGCAAGCCAAAAAATTAGCATTACCTTTCACTTTCGATGAAATCGAATGGCGTGTACTCCGAGTCTCGAAAAAGAAACCTGTAGCACAAGTTGCGGCTTATGTCGATTCCCGTGCCATACAGAAAAGGTTGGATGAAGTTGTCGGCCGTGAAAACTGGCAAAACGAATTTGAAACAGTTACCGGCGCGGATAATAAGAGTACAGCTCATATCTGTAAACTTAGGATTTATTATCCTGAGCGTGGCGAATGGATAACCAAGAGTGACGGAGCCGGTTGCACCGATGTAGAACCCATTAAAGGCGGTCTTTCCAATGCTTTCAAAAGAGCCGCTTCTATGTGGAGTATCGGGCGCTATCTATATGAACTAAAAAATATATGGGCAGACGTTGATGAGTACAAGTGCATAGAACAGCACGAATACCCTGAACTCGAACGCAAATATAATCAGTTCTTAAAGAACCGAGAAAAGAATGGCGGACAGGCACCCAAGCAAACGGGACAGAAAAAGCAGACCAAACAACCTGCACAGCAAACTCCCGTAGCTTCTCAGCAACCTGCACCTAAACCTCAACAGCAACAAACACCCGCACATAATATTCCTAACGGCAGATTTGCAGGAAATACACCTCCTGCGCCGGTGAACACACCGCAATCTGCACTGGGACTCAAAAAGAACGAGTGCAAGATCGTTGAACTACAGGTTACAAGGGGTGCAAAGTCCGAACAGACCTTCGTTGTGCTTGAAAACTGCCAAGGCAAAAAGCTGCAGGCATATATCCAAGGTACACCGCAGTTATCTCACGGACAAATTATAACCAGCCCTAAAATCATTACCAAAAACCATCCGGCTGTCGGTGATTATAACATCATTGAGAGCTATAACCTTGCGGCATAATGCCAAAACGAAAGGACAAATCAATTATGTATAAAGAGAACAAAACCCTGTACCTTTTTGTGATAGGAATAATCACAGCATTATCTCTTATTGCCGGCATCTTTGTCGGTAACAGCGATATTCTTGTCAACAGCAGATATGGCTTTGTCGTGATCATCTGTGCGGCGGCAACCTTTGCGGTATGCTCTATTGTGAGTTACCGTGATAAACGTCTTAATGAAGCTTATTTCAAAAGGCTTACCAATGCATCAGAAGAAGCAGATAAATATAAGAAACGTATGATGGACATTGCAGAGGAACGAGATTCGCTAAAATCGCAACTTGAATACTACACCTCCGGTGCTGTTAAGGATGAATATGAAACACTCAAAAACAAATGTGATGTTATCGAATCCTTTCGCAACAGTTTTCCGTATAAAATCGCAGATGGATATATTCTCTACAATATTATGAGAATCAATCTGCAGGTCGGCAAAGCAAGTACCTGGCAGATCGTTGGTGATTACAACGGAGATTTATGGGAGTGCAGTATTGTAAGACCGCACACACAGTCTTATAAGGAACTCCTTACCCTTGTAGCTTCGACTAAAGAGCCTACGGAAATTGGTGCCCTTAATCAGAGCGAAACATTACTTTGGGAATAAGGAGAGTGTCTGAATGGAACAAATCACCGCTATAAAAATCACAGGGATTACCCTGAACAATTTTCGTAATCATACCGAAACAACCCATTTTGATTTCGGTGATATCAGTTACATAACCGGACACAACGGCACCGGCAAAACGACAATGGCTCACGCTGTATGTTTTGTACTCTACGGAGTCTCTTATTACGGTGAGCAAAAAATCGAAAGATTGATGAACGAAGGTGCAGACAACGTTCAAGTGCAACTTCATTTCATCGATCAAAACGGAGCCGCCCACACCCTTACGCGTTCGAGGCGAAATGAGAAATATTCTGTACTGATGGACGGATATACCGTTAATCAAAGCAGGATTGAGCAAATGTTTGGTGATAAAAACACTTTTATTGCAATGTTTAATCCTACATACCTTATTGAGAATATGGGTAACGATGGTAGAGAGCTTATTCTTCGCCATCTCAAACCCGTATCGCAAAAGGAAGTGTTGGAAGCAATACCGACTTATCAAACATACCTTGAGAATATAGACCTTGAAACGCAATCACCAGAAGATGCTTTAAAGGATACACGCAGGGCAATACGCAAAGTTGAACAACAGTTAGATGTGCTTCAGGGACATATTGAGTCAATTGAAGAATCACAAAAGACTGCAGATGTAAAACTCGGTGAACTGTATTCCGAAAAACGCACTGTTGAAGAGCAAATCGAAGCCCTTAAAGAAAAGAAGTTTGAGGGTATCAATACCGAAGACTTTACTATTCAGCGTGATGTGCTGACAAGGAAACTCAGCAGTAATACCGGCGAGGATCCTGCTATTACTACCGCAAAAGAAAAGTTGGCGGAAGTAAAAGCACGTGTATACACCTCAAAATTCACTCAGACAATCGCCGAATCGACAGCCGAATACAATTCCTTACTTAAACAGTATAACGAGCTTAAAGAGCGTATTACGGCGCTGAAAGTTGGTGATGTTTGTCCTACCTGTAAAATGCAGGTTACGGAGAGCAATATCGAGGAAACACGAAACCATTTAATCGCTGAGTGTAACCGTATAGGTGAGCTTGGCAGAGGTGTTGTTGAAAGAAGAAAAGAGATTGCCGAGCTTGATAAGAAAGCGCAGGCGCAGTTTGAACAATGGAAAGCGGATGATATTGCAAAATATACCGCAGAACTCGACGAACTGCAAAATGGAACAGCGCGTGTCAACGTTGCTGAAATCCGTGCAAAACTTGCAGAACTTACCGAGCTTGAAAAATACGGTAATCTTTCTGAGGAAGAATATTCTGAGCTCAGCGACCTTGAGGCAACGCTCATTGGCATCAAAGCACAAATCGAAACTGTGGAGCAATCTGCAAGTGAGGAAAGGCTAAAAACAGCGCTCGTTGAAAAAGATGTGTTCGCCGAGCAGATAACCAAATACAGAAATAATGTTACTGCTCTTACCGAATATATTTCTAAACGTGCCGAGCTTGCCACAGCAGAACTCAAAATGCCTAACGTAGAAATTCGACTTTTTGAGGTAGTAAGAGGAACGGGTGAAGTTAAAACAGCCTTTAAGTTTGATTACAAAGGCCGTGAATACACAACCCTTTCTCTCTCCGAGAAGACCTTAGCAGGCATCGAAATTTCTGCTCTCATACGCAGAATAACTGGCAAGGATTATCCCATCTGTATCGACAATACCGAAAGTATTGCCGCTTTCAATGAAGTTGAAATGCCTTCGCAGGTTATGCTTATCCGCGTTGTTAAAGGACAACCGCTTACGGTTAAATTCCAAAACAACTACACGGCAGCCGTTCCGGCTCAAGACGAAATGAGAAAGGCGGCCTGATAAATGGCTAATTACAACTACATTTCCATAGATGTAGTTGATACTGCGGTACTCTGCAATTTGGACATCAAGCAATCAACCATCAATCGTGAAGAGGTTCAAGCAAGGTGTCCTTATTGCGGGGACTACAGATACCGTATGTATCTCAGTCATCGCATGGATAACGCTACCTTTTGGTGCCACAACTGCGGCACTACCGGGAATGCGGTTACACTCTATGCAGATTTTAATCCCGAAGGTCGAAGACTTACAAATGCCGAGGCATATCACGAGCTACTCCATCATCCCGATGTACGCTGCGATGAAGTCCCGGATACTGCAAGTAATTATCAAACTTTAGATATACGACCATTGCACGAACGCAGCCAGATTTATCTATCCTTCCTGAGCTTACTTGATTTAGAGGAAAAGCACCTCCGCAATCTTTTGAGTCGTGGTCTTTCCAAAGAAATCATAGACGGAAATATGTATAGAAGTATTCCTACAGATCCGTCAAAGCGAAGAAGAGTAATAAATCAACTTGCGCAGCAGTTTGACCTTTCGGGCATTCCCGGATTTTACACTAAAAACAACAAATGGCAAATGGCGAACTGTCGCTATAGCGGTATTCTGATTCCGGTATGTGATATGAATAATCAAATACAAGGATTGCAGATTCGCTTTGATGACCCACCACCGAAGATCATAGCAAATCCCGATGGAACCAAAACCGAGAAAAAAGGTGAACGTTTCCGTTGGTTTTCTACAGGTGGCGAGTATTACGAAAATGGCACCGGAATATCCAGTTACATTCACGTTGTCGGCGACATAAAATGCGATACATTACATCTCACCGAGGGACCGATGAAAGCGGATATTGCAAGTTATTTGGCTGAAGGTGAGTTATTTATAGGGCTTACAGGAGTACAAAACGTGCGGTATCTTGCAGAGGTTGTAGGGAAGCTCCATCCAAAACGGATCGTTGAGTGCATTGATATGGATGTTCGCACCAACCCCCATGTTCAGCGCGCACAATCTAAAATACGTTCAATCTGTATGCCTCTTTGTGAGGATTATTGTACATTTACTTGGCCGAAAGAACAAAAAGGTATTGACGATTGGCTTTTGTTTGAAAAGTTAAAGCGTGAGCACGGACTTATTTCATAATGAAAGGAAAAGAAATATGAAAAACATGGAAAGCCTTATGGCAGTTCACCAAAATTCCGAGGGTATAATCGGAAAGTTTTTCTACTACTCAACTTCAAGCATATTGATTCCAAAGACAAAGTTTATCGAAATAGGACAGGCGTTTGGATTTCCTAAGTTCAAACCGGCAAAGGAGTCTAAAGCCAGTGCTTATCGTTGTGCAACAACTGCATTAAAAGACCGTGTTACTGTAAAAGGTGGCAACGGTACATCGCATGTTTATCGAATTTATTGTAGGGATAACAAAAAAGAAAATGCTAAAGTTATAACACGAGAGCTTGTCAAGGAAACACTTAATTCTAGAACGAACGAATATAAGAAACTTGCTAACATCTGCTTTGATAAAGAAAACGAAGTTCTTTTTGTTGAAAACGAGGTATTTGATGCTGATATTGACGTTGATAAATATTGTCAGCAAGCAAAGGATTATTATGATCGCTATTGTAATTGTTATACCGCCGATCAAGTGGATTCAGTTATTGACGATATGCTGGGTCGTATGCAGGCAAATAGTATCAGCATCAAGGGCAATCTATTCTTTATCCCTAAGCAATACTTGTCTCTGCTGAATCTATTAGAGGATTATATCGAAGCAATAAGCAAAGAAAACCTTAATTCAAATTTGGTACATAGCAATAGTATGTTTGTTGTTGACGATGAAAGGCAACGTCAAAAAATGACCGATGAATTTTATGCCAACTATAAAAAGGATATTGAGTTTTACCAGGAACGTATCCAGCACTTTATTGACAGTGGTTGCGAATCGCAGGCGGTCATTCAGCGCTGGTTACAGAAAATCAATGCACTGCAGATGAAAAAGAAGACCTACGAAGAAATCCTTCAGCGTCAGCTCGATGATCTTAACAGTGATTATGCTATGCTTCAGATGCAAGGACAGGAACTGGCGGTTCGTAATGTAAAGGGTCAAACCCAAATTAACATGGCTGCTTAATTGAGGTGAATAATGGATAAGGAATATATCGTTACCATAACCGAGGTTTTGCAGAGGAAGGTATCCGTAAGAGCCGAAAGCAAAGATGATGCAGAATATATCGTTGAGCAACAGTATTACAACCAAGAGCATATTCTGAATGAAAACGACCTTACAGTACAATCTTTCAAAGCAAAAGCAGCGTAAAAACAAAAGAACAGCGGCACTATGGTGTCGCTGCTCTTTTAATGATTTTAGTATGTTTGATTTGTTCTTTAAGTATGGTGTTCTATTTAGAAAAAGAGTTATTTTATAAGATTTTTTACTCGAGCAGAAATATTCTCTAATTCTTCAAGTTCTAATTTTTGTAAATCTAATAAGAGTTCGGAAATTTTATTAGGGGATTTATTTTCAACATCAAAAAAATCTTTTGGGGTTATATCTAGATATTCACATATAAGGAAGAAATTTTCCATTGTCGGAAGCGCTTTGCCACATTCAATATTGTTAATATATCCTGAATTTAATCCAAGTGATAAACTCATTTCTCGGGCCGATACACCTTTTTGAATTCTTAGTGTTGATAATCGCAATTGGAATTTTTCTACAGTCATATTATCACCTCTATATAACATTGTATACAATACACTTGAAATTCTATTGGAAACAGTCCGTTAAAATCTTGAAATATAGGATTTATTATGTTATTATTATGGGAAATGTAGTATTATAAGCGCTATTTGCATAATTTTGCCAAGATTTGTAGTTGCTTTTTTTCATTTATGTTATAATTTTTTACGACAAATTATAACAGGAAGTGATAAGAAATATGTTGTTATTTTATTTAACTCTTATTGAAGATTGTAGTCAGCATGAAAAATTTGAGAAAATCTATTATAAATATAGATGGCTTATGTTTTCTACTGCAAATGGAATATTAAAAAGTAAAGAATTGGCAGAGGAAGCAACGCAGGAGGCATTTATAAAAATTGCTAAAATTGTAAATACAATAGAGGATGCTTATAGTTACAAAACAAAAAATTATGTAGTGTTGATTACCAGGAATGTTTGCTTGGATTTTTTGGATAAAGAAAAAAGACATATGGGATTACTGAATCTTGATGATAATGAAATATCGGATACGGTTGAATATTTTGATTTACAAACTTTAGAAATGCAATCAATTGTTGAAGTTATTGAAATGTTATCAGATGAAGATAGGGATATTATTCAACTAAGATATTTTTATAATTATAGTGAAAAAGAAATTGCCAAAATGTTAGATTTTAAATACGATGCAGTGCGTAAAAGATTACAACGCGCGAAAAATAAGTTGGGAAAATTATTGAAAGAGAAGGGAGAGTAAATTATGTTTTCGTCAGAAAAGAATCTTGAAATTTTGCGAAGTGCTTTTGATATATACATAAATAAATATGTGGAAACTTTACCTGAGGAAGATGAAAGCGATACACATGTATTTTCAAGCAAATTTGAAAAGAAAATGCAAAAGTTAATTAAAGAACAAAAACATTTTTATTTTAAATATATTAACTCTGTCGGCAAACGAGTGGCATGTATTATTTTAATTATTTGTATTAGTATGTTCGCTACAGTATTTAGTGTTAAAGCTTTGCGAGAACCATTTATAAACTTTATTGTTGAAACGTATAATAAATTTACAAGTATTTTTATTGAAGAAGAAAATACAAATATTAAATATGAACTTGATTTTGAAATTACTACACCGCAGTTTATTCCGGATGATTTCCAATCTAAGGCTCCATCCACAACAGTAACGGGATATATGTGTATGTACACAGATTCCAAAGGTAATTATTTTATTTATGCACAAGATTTATACGATGGATGGCAATCTTTTGTAGATACAGAAAGTGTTAATTATGAAAAATTATATATTAATTCATTAGAAGCAATTTATTATGAAAATAAAGGTCTTAATACGATAGTTTTTAGAAATGATTATTATATTTTCAAAATTTCAGGTTCTATTCCAAAAGAAATCATCATACAAATTGCAGAATCTATAAAAATAAATTAAAATATAGTGTCACATTTTTATTCCCCTTTCCGTATATATTTATAGCGAGAGTAATATCTTGCTACAAAACTATGGAAAGGGG
>JAZOQF010000120.1:0-4111 GCA_045655905.1 Acutalibacteraceae bacterium
CCTCATCAACATTTTTATCCGCCATCATTCCGATTATAGCAACGGGTTTTTCTTTGAATTTTGACAATTCTTTTGCCAACACCGAAGCTCCATCAGTATTATGTGCACCGTCGAGCAAAACCAAAGGCGATGAAGAAATCAACTCAAGTCGGGCTGGAAAGAAAGTGTTTTTAAGTCCCTTATATATACTATCGTATGACATTTCAAAACCCGAATTCTTCACCGTTTCAAGTGCTACGAGTGAATTTTCAATTTGAAAATCGCCTAAAAGAGAAATGTCAAATTTTTCTCCTTTATATATGTAGGTGTTATTAACCGCCTCGCATATATCGGGAATTATTAGTTTCTCAACCTTAGACTTTATTACATTTAAAGCTTTTTGGGGCTGATTCGGTGTAGTAATTGTAGGGCAGTTACGAAGTATCCCGCATTTTTCCTCGGCAATTTTTTCGAGTGTGTCGCCCAATATACCGGTATGGTCAAGACCTATCTTGGTAATAACCGTACACGCTACATTTTCCAAAACATTTGTAGCATCAAGACGGCCTCCAAGTCCTGTTTCGCAAACCAAAACATCTATTTTCTGTTCCTTAAAATAAAGAAAAGCCAACGCCGTGATAAACTCGAATTCAGTAAGCGTAACACCTGTATCTATCACACGCTGAGCATAAAGTGACAAATCTTGCTCGCTTATAAATTCTCCGTTTACTTGAATTCTCTCTCTGAAATCTATTATATACGGAGAAATAAAACTGCCCGTTTTGTAACCTGCAGTTTTAAACACACTTGAAACAAAAGCCGTAACCGAGCCTTTGCCGTTAGTGCCTGCGATATGAATTGATTTGAAACTATCATGTGGGTTTCCGAATTTGTTCATTACCTTTTTGATTCTATCTAAACCCGTAGGCAATGAGAAATTCCCTAAAGAATGTATATAACTTAATGTTTCGGTATAATTCATTTAAACACCTTTAATGTAAAAGGCTGTCATAAAGACAGCCTTTGTTTTATTGCATTTTTTCGATATCGGCAATACTGTCCTCTATCATTTTAATTTTTTCAAGCACCTTTGCAAGGCCTGCTTTTTGTTGCTCAACAAGTTGAGCCGGAGCCTTTGAAACAAAGTTTGGATTGTTAAGTTTCTTCTCAAAGAAATCCTTATCCACGTTTGCTTTTTCGAGGTCCTTGCTTAAACGAGCAAGCTCAGCAGTAAAATCTACAAGTTCACTCATCGGCATATAAACAGTAGCGTCGTCAGTTATAACTCTAACAGCACCCTCGCTTGCAAAATCAGTTCCGATTTCAACCTCAGAAGCATAACCCAAACGGCAGATATAAGCAGTACCCGCCTTGAAAGTATCAGCAAAATCGGTTGCAATTTGTACCTTCGCCTTGCGTGAAGGAGGTACATTCATCTCAGCTCTGCGGTTTCTTACAGCCTTGATTACTGCCATTATCTTTTCAAAGTCAGCCTCATCATCGCTAAACTTTAATTCTTCTGAGAATCGAGGCCACTCGCTTACCATCAAAGCCTCACCGCTGTGAGGTAATGACTGCCAAATTTCCTCGGTAATAAACGGCATGAACGGATGAAGTAATGCTAATGTGTTTGTAAATACATAAACAAGCACGCTTCTTGCAGTGTTTTTAGCTATTTCATCGTCACCGTTCAAACGGGATTTACAAATCTCAATATACCAATCGCAGTATACATCCCAAATAAAGTCATACAATTTTTGAACTGCAAGACCGAGTTCGAATTTCTCAAGATTATCGGTAACCTCTGCAACCAAGGTGTTGTATTTGGATAAAATCCATTTATCCTCTAACGCCAAATTATCGGTGTTAAGAGGAAGCGCCTTATCACTTTCAAGATTCATCAAGATAAATCTTGCTGCATTCCAAATCTTGTTTGCAAAGTTACGGCTAGCCTCTACCCTTTCAGGAATGTAACGCATATCATTTCCGGGGCTGTTACCTGTAGCCAAAGAGAATCTGAGTGCATCTGCACCATACTCAGCAATAACCTCTAATGGGTCAACACCGTTGCCCAAAGACTTGGACATCTTTCGGCCCTGAGAGTCTCTAACCAAACCATGAATCAGCACAGTATCAAACGGCACCTGACCAGTTTGCTCAATTCCCGAGAACATCATTCTCATTACCCAGAAAGGAATTATATCATAACCGGTAACAAGAGTGTTTGTTGGATAATAATGCTTGAAATCCTCTGTCTCTTCGGGCCAACCAAGTGTCGAGAACGGCCAAAGAGCTGAAGAAAACCAAGTATCTAATGTATCGGGGTCTTGGGTTATATTCTTGCTACCACAATGCTGACATACTGTAGCATCTGTTTTAGAAACAGTAACCTCACCACAGTCTGCACAGTACCAAGCAGGAATTCTGTGTCCCCACCAAAGCTGACGAGAAATACACCAGTCACGGATATTCTCAAGCCAATGGAAATAAACCTTTTCAAAACGTTGAGGCACAAACTTGGTCTCACCGTTTTTAACAGCATCAATAGCAGGGCCTGCAAGTGGTTTCATTTTAACAAACCATTGCTTAGAAACACGAGGCTCGACGCTTGATGAACAACGATAGCATGTACCTACATTGTGGGTATAGTCTTCAACCTTAACAAGAGCGCCCTCTGCCTCTAAATCGGCAACCATAGCTTTTCTTGCTTCATAACGGTCCATACCTGCATATTTTGGATAGTCAGCAACGATTTTTGCATCGTCGGTCATTACATTGATGACCGGAAGATTATGACGAAGTCCAACTTCAAAGTCATTCGGGTCATGAGCAGGTGTGATTTTAACTACACCTGTACCAAAATCCATTTCAACATAATCGTCTGCCACAACAGGAATTTCTCTGTGTACCAAAGGCAAAATAAGGGTTTTTCCTACTATATCCTTATAACGCTCATCATTTGGGTTGACAGCAACTGCTGTATCGCCGAGCAATGTTTCAGGACGTGTGGTAGCCAATTCCAAATAACCGCTGCCATCCTTGAAAGGATAACGCAAATGCCAGAAATGGCCTGCCTGCTCCTCATATTCAACCTCGGCATCGGAAATGGTAGTTTTACAATGCGGACACCAGTTAATGATGCGCTCGCCTCTGTAAATAAGACCCTTTTCGTAAAGTCTTACAAATACCTCTTTAACAGCTGCGTTACAGCCCTCGTCAAGGGTGAAACGTTCTCTATCCCAGTCACATGACGAGCCTAATTTCTTGAGCTGTTCGATAATTCTTCCGCCGTACTGCTTCTTCCAGTCCCAAGCACGCTCTAAAAATCCGTCTCTGCCGATGTCATCTTTAGTAATACCCTCAGACTTCATCTTTTCAACAATCTTAGCCTCGGTTGCAATAGATGCGTGGTCGGTACCGGGCAACCATAAGGTATCAAACCCTTGCATTCTTTTAAAACGAATAAGGATGTCCTGTAAAGTATTATCGAGAGCGTGTCCCATGTGTAGTTGACCTGTGATGTTCGGAGGCGGAATAACTATAGTATAGGTATCCTTATCCTTTTCGCATTTTGCGTGGAAATATTTTCCTTCTAACCAACCTTTATAAATTCGGTCTTCAACATCTTTTGGGTCGTATTGTTTGGCAAGTTCCTTAGCCATTATATTCTGTCCCACCTTTGGAAAAATTTAACTGTGTTATTTTCACCAAAAAAGCCAACATTATATTTGTCAGTAAAAAAGCGTTTGCATTAAACTGACGGAAACGTCGTCTTAACGGAAAATAAATTATTCTAACATAAGTAAAAAGATTTGCTTTTGGCGGAATAATTGTTCCGCCAAAGGCGACTTTTTCCATTATATACACTTTTACATAGTATAGTCAAGAATTAAATATCCAATTTTGCCTGCTCGGCATCCTCGCCGTTAGGCTTTTTACTGCCTGCCGCAGGTAAATTACGAGTTCTGTAACGATGGTCGCCGCTAAGCTCACCGTTATAAAGCGATACATCCAAAATTCTTTGACCCTTTTTCTGAGTCATAACAGCAATACCACCATTATCCTTTGTGGTTTTTGCAGGTATTGCAGCTGTGTTTACAATAAGCATTCTGCCGTTTGTAGATTTTAAGAG
>JAZOQF010000121.1:0-2268 GCA_045655905.1 Acutalibacteraceae bacterium
GCTTTGGAAGGAAGCAAAGCATATAGCTCAAATTTACCACCTGAGATAACAGGAACAACAGATAGTTATATTTTAAGAGCTGATGATGAAATTGTAGGTCAAAGCGTTTTATGCAGTGCATTGAATGATTATTGCGGTAAAGAATATAAGTTTATTGCGGGCGACACAAAAAATGACTTACTTAAGAAATTTGATGTTAACAGTTTGAATAACTGGCCCGAAAAAAATTCAATCGCAATAGTTGATAATGTAATTGTTATAAAACTTAGTGATTAGAGGTAGAGGTAAATGGTATATTTTTGTGCGGATGATTATGGTATATCTAAAGAAAGCAATAACCGCATAGAAAATTGTATTAAAAATGGTGTTTTAAATAAAGTAAGCGTTTTACCAAACGGCGAAATCTCAGATTTTAAACAGCATTTGCTTGGTGACAATGTTAAATTGTCTTTGCACCTGAATTTAATTGAGGGACATCCGTTATCTGACCCTAATGAAATTAATTTATTAGTTTCAGATGATGGAAGCTTTAAATATTCTTTTATAGGATTGTTTTTCCTTTCACTTTTCGGCAAGCGAAAAGAACTGAAAACACAACTTTACACGGAAATAAAAAAGCAACTGCTTTTTTGGAAAAATCAATTTGATGACGGGACGACTCTTTTAGTTGACAGTCACCAGCATATTCACATGATACCGCTTGTTTTTAAAACCTTGTTACAGGTGATTGAAGACGAAGGCTTAAATGTCGAATATTTGCGAATTCCTGCCGAGCCGATTACACCGTATTTGCTAACACCATCATTATATTTTTCCTATAAACCTGTGGGTATTATAAAACAATGGTTGTTAAAGTTCCTGAATTTTGTAAATCGCAATGATTTTAAAAAATCTGAAATCCGTTCGGCATACTTTTTAGGTTTAATGTTTTCGGGAGAACTCACCGAAGAAAAGATTAAAAAACTTCTTGTGCGATATTCTTGTCTTGCCGAAAAACACGATAAAGATATTGAAATCACTCTGCATCCCGGATATTTAAAAAATAATGAAAGTTTAATTAGCGGATGCAGGGCAAGTTTTAAAAAGTTTTATTTTTCGCCTTGGCGCAAAATTGAGTACGATACCTTAATAAACTTTAATTTTTAAAAAAGAAACGAAAGAAGGATATATAATGCCTTACATTGACACTCAAAAAGTTGATGAAAAAACAAGAGTTAAATTAGAAGCCTTAATTGAAAAATCATATTCTTCATATTGGCGAAAGAAAAGGCTTTTTGATATTTTTTTCGCAACGTTGATTTTACTTGGATTTCTTCCATTAATGATTATAATTGCTATTGTTATTTGTATAGATGACCCAACAGCAGGACCATTTTTTAAGCAAAAAAGAGTTGGGCGTCACGGCAAAGAGTTTTATATGTATAAGTTTCGTACCATGCGTCCTAATGCAGAAAAATTGCTTGATGAATTAAAGGACAAAAACGAAATGGAAGGTCCTGTTTTCAAAATCAAGGATGACCCAAGAATAACAAGAGTTGGTAAAATATTAAGAAAATTATCATTAGATGAGCTAATGCAGTTTTTCAATGTTTTCAAGGGCGATATGACCTTGGTAGGACCAAGACCTCCACTACCTAGAGAGGTAGAATTTTATACCGATTATCAAAAACTTCGTTTACATGTTACACCCGGTATTACATGTACATGGCAAATTCATAAAAACCGAAATGATGTTCCGTTTGAAGAGTGGGTTGAAATGGATTTGGATTACATACAAAACAGAACATTTCCGGGTGATATTTTGATTATGCTAAAAACACCTATTGTTATGCTTAGCGCAACAGGAAGATAGGAGAAAAGATTATGAAAGTTGCAATGATTGGACATAAGGTTGTACCGTCAAGACGAGGCGGAATTGAAAATGTGCTAACATCACTATGTCCCTTGCTCGCAAACAAAGGCGTCGATGTTACTTGCTACAACCGTTCATCTGACAAGGTTGAGAATGAATATGTTGGAACTGTAGCAAATAATAAATATCGAAATGTCACTTTGAAAAAAGCGTGGACTATAGGGGCTAAAGGCCTTTCTGCAATGATAGCTTCTTTTACAGCAGCAATTAGTGCAACTTTTAAGAATTATGATATTATCCATTTCCACGCCGAAGGACCTTGCGCTGCTATGTGGATACCAAAAATGTTTGGAAAACGTTGTGTTGCAACCGTTCATGGTCTTGATTGGCAAAGGGAAAAATGGGGAAACTCTTTC
>JAZOQF010000122.1:0-7563 GCA_045655905.1 Acutalibacteraceae bacterium
ATTTTATAAAGCTCCTTAAATTGGATTATAGCGTCAAAAAACGCTTAAAACGCATATATTATACCATAGTTTTCCTCCGGTTGCAACAAAACAAAAGAAAGTTGCTTGATTATTTTGCAAGGTTATGTTACAATAGAAAAAACTAAGGGGTGGGAGTGTCACATCCTCAGCTAATTAGACACAAACCACAGGGAGAATTTATATGTATAAGCGTTTTTTTAAGCGATTTTTTGATATCCTTATTTCGTTTATAGGAATTGTAGTGGCTCTGGTTCCCATGATTATAATTGCGATTGCGATTAAAATGGATTCAGAGGGACCTGTGTTATTTAGGCAAAAGCGAATTGGTAAAAACGGCAGAGTTTTTGAAATTATGAAATTCCGTTCAATGTGTGTGGGAGCTGAACATACCGGCACGGGTGTTTATTCTGAAAAAGGAGACCCAAGAGTTACTAAGGTCGGCAATATTCTCAGAAAAACGAGTCTTGATGAAATCCCGCAGTTTTTTAATATTCTGCGAGGCGATATGAGTTTCATAGGACCAAGACCTCCGCTTACATATCATCCTTGGGATTACAGCGAATACACCGATGAACAAAGAAAAATGTTTAACGTCCGTCCCGGAATTACAGGTTGGGCTCAGGTTAACGGCAGAAAAGCTGTTGAGTGGAACAGGCGAATTGAGCTTAATAATTGGTATGTTGAAAATGTATCGTTACTGCTTGATTTAAAAATTCTTTTCTCCACCGTTTCCAAGGTGCTCTCGAATGAGGATAACCTTAACGTCGGTGCTACTGTGGTGGCAGAAACTGTTGAGGTTGAAACAAAAGAAACCGTCGAGGTTTAAAGTTAATACATAAACAAAAAGCTTCCTTGCGGAAGCTTTTTATTTTAAAATATTTCTAAATGTTCTAAAAGAATTTTAATTCCTAAGACAATAAGAATTGCGCCACCTAAAAATTCGGCTTTCGATTTATATTTTGCACCGAATTTATTTCCGATTACAACACCAAAACCCGAAAGGATAAAGGTTATAACTCCGATAAATGCGACTGCTGCAAAAATATTGATTTTTGGCAGTAGCGCCAAGGTGATTCCGATTGCCAAAGCATCAATACTTGTGGCAATTGCCATTATGAACATTGTTTTGCAAGAAAAACAACAGTCGCCGTCGTTTTGTTCGTGACCAAAGGCTTCTTTAACCATGTTAGCACCGATTGCGCCGAGCAGGATAAAGGCTATCCAATGGTCAACACCCGTAACGTATTTTTCGAAAGAAGAACCAAGCAGAAAGCCGATAAGTGGCATTAAAGCCTGAAATCCGCCGAACCAAGCACCAGTAATCAGAGAATGCTTTAGTTTTACCTTTTGAGTCGCTAAACCTTTGCAAATTGAAACGGCGAAAGCGTCCATCGCAAGACCTACCGCCATAATGAAAAGTTCTAATAATGTCAAAATCAACACTCCGAAAATAGTATGGAATTATTTTACCCTTAAATAAGTTTTATGTCAAGGCAAATAAAAATTATGCATTCCGGTGATACTAAAACGGGATGTGGTTTTTTGAGAAACAAAAAAAGATTAACCGCCCTGATAGGCGGTTTTTTAATTGGTGTTGTAAACAGTCTTTTTGGCGCAGGCGGGGGAATAGTTGCTGTCCCTGTTTTGCAAAGGAGTGGCCTTTCTAAAAAAGAGTCTCACGCAAACGCCGTTGCTGTGATTTTGCCTGTTAGCATTTTGAGTGCGGCGCTCTATATTGCAAAGGGCAAAGTACAGCTTTCAGATGCGTCACCCTATATTGTAGCGGGTCTTGTGGGCTCGGTAATAGGTACTGTTATACTTCGCAAAATTTCACCAAAACTGCTTAAAAGAATTTTTGGAATTTTTATAATCTACGCAGGCTTTCGCCTGCTTTTAAAGTGAATATCACAGCCCTTTTAGCAGGGCTTTTTTCAGGAATAGCGGGTGCTATGGGACTCGGCGGCGGTGCCGTGCTTATAATCTATCTTAACCTTTTAACCGAAACCGATTCGGTGACAGCGAGAGGGATAAATTTAATATTTTTCATTCCCATTTCTTTGCTTGCGGTAATTATTTACGCATTTCGTGGCGAGATTAAGTGGAAAACTGTAATTCCTCTTGCCCTTTTTGGCTTTTTGGGAGCGGTTGGTGGAATATTACTCACAAATTTCATAAGTTCGGAAATTATCGGCAAAATTTTCGGCGGACTACTCATAATTATGGGCGTTCGGGAAACCTTTTTCGGTGTTGCAAAAGAGAAAAAATAATGGTATACTGAAGAAAACATATATTCGGGGAGGTTTTTTGATGTCTAAAATGCCATTAAAGGAAAAACAGCAAAAGGTTTTTGATTTTTTGGTTAAAAAGAGAGCCGAGGGTATACCGCCCACGGTCAGAGAAATCTGTGCTGCTACGGGTATTGGCTCAACCTCTACCGTTCACGCAATTTTAACCGCCCTTGAGGATATGGGTTATATTACCGTTGACCGCAGAAATTCAAGAGGTATAAAAATTGCAGATGAGGCGCCGTCATCAATGGTGCCGCTTGTGGGCAGAATCACAGCCGGTAAGCCGATATTAGCGGTTGAGGAAATTGAAGATTATATTCCGTTCCCCTCAAAGGATGCCGAGGGGTTATTCGCTCTCAAGGTTGTGGGGCTTAGTATGAGAGATGCAGGCATTTTGGATGGTGACATTATCGTTGCCGATAAAAACCGCCCTTGCAAAAGCGGAGATATTGTTGTTGGAATGGACGGGGATTCTGCTACCGTTAAGCGTTTGCTTATTAAGGACGGCAAGATTATTTATATGCCTGAAAACCCCGATTTCGAGCCTATCCACCCCGAAGATCCAATGATTTTGGGCAAGGTTGTGGGTAGTTATAGAAAATACAGTTAGGTGCAGTATGAAAAAAGTAGAACTTTTTACGGACGGCGCTTGCTCGGGCAATCCCGGTGCCGGTGGTTGGGGCGCAATTTTAAGATTCGGCTCGGTCGAAAAAGAACTTAGTGGCGGAGAAAAGGAAACCACCAACAACCGAATGGAGCTTACCGCCGTTATAATGGGACTTTCGGCTTTAAAGGAGCCTTGTGAGGTGACACTCGTTACCGACTCTAAATATGTGGCGGATGGTATAACCAAAGGCTGGGCAGAGTCTTGGCAGAAAAACGGTTGGCGAAAGGCCGACAAGAAACCTGCGCTTAACACGGAT
The DNA here is from genome assembly GCA_045655905.1 of Acutalibacteraceae bacterium. Lineage (GTDB taxonomy): Bacteria > Bacillota > Clostridia > Oscillospirales > Acutalibacteraceae > UBA737. The sequence goes on from JAZOQF010000122.1 coordinate 3,233, forward strand.
TTGTGGGAAAAACTTTTGGAGCTTATAAAAATTCACAAGGTAGAGATAAATTGGGTAAAAGGACACGCAGGTCACCCCGAAAATGAGCGTTGTGACCGACTTGCAGTTCAGTTTTACACCAATTTAAAGGGGTAGCGTATGACAAGGAGAGAAAGAACAAGCTATGTTATAACAGGCGCGTTAATCGCAGCGAGTTATGTGGCTCTTACAATATTGAGTAATTTTTTTGGCGTGGCGTATGGACCAATTCAGTTAAGAATTTCTGAAATGCTGACCATTTTGCCCGTTTTCACCCCTGCGGCAATACCGGGGCTTACAGTTGGATGCTTTATAGCTAACATCGGCTCGTTTAATGCTGCCGATTTGCTTTTTGGCACGCTTGCCACCTTTAGCGCCGCTTGGCTTAGCCGAGTTTTCAAAGACAGCATGATAAAAGGCATTCCGCTTCTTTCGTTTTTACCGCCAATTTTTATAAATGCCTTTGTAATCGGTTTTGAAATAGCGGTGTTTTATCTTGATGATAAGAACTTTTTGTGGGGATTTTTAATCTCTGCATTTGAGGTGGGACTCGGTCAGTTTATTGTTTGCTTAGGGTTTGGAATACCCTTTTATCTGATAGTTAAAAAACATAAAATTTTTAAATAAAGTCGGTGTATTGCTTGATTGATTATTTAAGGAAAAGACCGATGATTATCTCCGCAGTCGGCTGTGCTGTTTTAGCCGTCTGCGGTTTTTATTGTAAGTCGGCATTATTTTTGTGTCTTATTTTGTCGATTTTTGTCGGAATATGGTGTCTCAAAAAGAAAAATCTTACAGCTGTAACGGTTATGATTTTGCTTTTAATAATGAACATAAGCGTTATTGCAGAGGTTTTTGAGATATATTTGCTAAGTCGATTCGAGGACCTTACAACAACGGCAGAAATTTGTTTCGAGAAAACAACCTATCAAAAGAACAATTATTGTATAAGCGAATTTGAGGTAATTTCGGGAGAAATTCCAAAAGGCACAAAAATCAGCCTTTCTCACACTCCGTTTTACTGCGAAACGGGTGAAATTATAGATGCTAAAATCGGCATTAAAAGTGTCTATAAAGACTACAGGGTTTCGCAGTTTTCTGACGGTATTTATCTTTCGGGTGAAATAGAAATGTTTAGCCGAACAGAGTATAAAGACGGCGTTTTGACCGCAACCGAAAAACTCAAAAACTACGTAAGAAAATGGCTGTTTTCAAATATGTCATACGAGTCGGCGGCAACTGGATCAGCTTTGGTTTTGGGGGATAAAGGTTATTTTTCTGATGAATTTGATGCGAATGTGCGGGCATCGGGTGTGGCGCACGTAATGGTAGTATCGGGTATGCACCTTTCGGTCATAGTGGGTCTGATTTTCAAAACGAGCGAGAAATTCATTTACAATTCAAAACTTAAGGCGGTAGGTATGTTACTCACCGTTTTGTTGTTCGCGGCGGTTTGCGGTTTCACAAAATCAATTTTAAGAGCGGGAGCCACCTTTGTTGTGATGGCGCTTGGCATACTTTTAAAACGTTCATACACGCCCGAAAATGCATTGGGTACAGCCGTTACTTTTATTTTAATTTCTTCTCCCTTTGCTGTTTTTAATGTTGCTTTTCAACTGTCCGTTCTTTCAACATTCGGTATTTTGGCGATAGCGTTGCCTGTTTGTAAATATTTAGATAGCAAACTAAAAGGTCTTTTGAAATGGGCGCTGCAGTCGGTGGTGCTTTCTCTTTCGGCGATGCTTATGACTTTACCGGTTGTGATTTACGTTTTCGGGTATGTATCAACAGTTGGAGTGATAACCAATCTTTTAATATCTATTCCCGCAAGTTTTTGTCTTTCTTTGGCGGTTGTGTCGTTAATTTTAAGTCCTTTTCTCACCTTTACGGCAAGTGTTATTATGGATGTTTGCGACATTGTGGCAAGGTATATGAATTTTGTTATAAATTATATGGGAACGCTCGAGTTTTCAACCGTGGATGTTGGCAAATGGGGAACGTTAGCGGCAATTATTTTAATAATTTTAAGTTTGCTTTTAATGCTTGCTTGTAAAGTTCACAAAGATATGTTAAAATTAAAAGCAATGAACATAAAGATTATGAGTGAAAGGGGAAGAAAATCAAAATGGCGGTTATTTTTGAAGAACAACTGAAAACGAGTTTAAAGCGTGACGGACTTCTCCCTGTTTACATCCTTTTTGGCGAGGATGCCTATCTTAAAGGAATGTATTTGAAAAAGATAAGCCGCAGTATCGCAGACGAGGACGATATTTTTAATTTTGCAAGTTTTAAGGGCAACTGCGATTTGCAGGAGGTTTATGACGCTGTAATGCAAATGCCTGTTATGGCTGAGAAAAAGTGCGTTGTTCTTAATGATTATGACTATCTGCATTGTGACCCCTCACAGTTGGAGAGACTAAGTGTTCTTATAACCGAGGTGCCCGAGGAAACAACCTTTATTCTTTACTTTGACGGAATAGAGACCGATGCGAAAAAATCGGCCAAGTTCAAAAAATTAATTTCCGCTTGCGAGAAAAACGGCGGTGTAGCGGTGGCGCTTAACCACAGAACAACAGCCGAGCTTGTTAAAATGCTGTGTGACGGCGCTCAAAAAAGAGGCTGTAAAATGGATTCGGCGGTCGGCAGATTTTTGGTTGAAACCGTTGGTGAAGACATAAATCTTTTAAGCCTTGAACTGCAAAAATTGTGCGCCTTTGTTGGTGAGGGTGTCGTAACCAAGGCTCATATTGAGGAAATTTGTTCGGTTACGGCGCAGTCTAATCTGTATAAACTGTCAGATTTTATTTTAGCACAGAATTCAACCGAGGCGATGAAACTGCTTGACCGACTTTTTTACGAAAGATACGAATATATGACAATATTCTATACCATAGCGAGCGTTTTCACCGATATTTACCGTGTCTACGCTGCAAAGAGTGCAAATCTTCAATTAAGCAATGTTGCGGCAAGCTTTTCGGAGTATAAGGCAAAGGATTTTCTTCTTAAAAACGCTAACAGAAATTTAAGTAAATTTGACGGTAACAAAATAACATTGTGCCTTGATACATTGCTTAAAACCGATAATGCGCTAAAATCTTACCGTAGTCAACCAAGAGAGATTCTTGAAGAAATGATAGTAAAGCTGATATACATTATCGGCAACGGTGAGACCATTGATTAAACTCGAAAGTCCCGTTATTGTCGAGGGGAAATACGATAAAATTACGCTCGAAAATATAATAGATGCCCTGATTATTCCCACAAACGGTTTTTCGCTTTTTAAGGACAAGGAAAAATGTGATTTAATACGTTTGTTAGCGAAAAAGCACGGGATTATTGTCATTACCGACAGCGATTCGGCGGGTAATATGTTAAGAGCATATATTAAAAATATTGTGGGCGACAGCAAAATTATAAATGTGTACATTCCTCAGATAAAGGGCAAGGAAAAACGCAAAAGGGAGCATAGTAAAGAGGGCTTTTTAGGTGTTGAGGGTATGAGCCGAGAGGTAATTGAAAAAGCACTTGAAAAAAGCGGCGTTTTCGGCAGAACAACCCCTGACAATTCAAGAAAAATCACTAAAACCGACCTTTATGTAATGGGATTGTCGGGAGGCGAAAACAGTAGTGATAAAAGAGAGAAATTACTCGGTAAACTTGAACTGCCTACTAATTTATCCACAAATGCTATGCTTGATGTTTTAAATACGCTTATGACCTATGATGAGTTTCGCGAGGTGACAGACGGTGCCGAAAAAGAGTAACCAAAAATTAAAGACACTTTATGTGCTTGATATTTTGAAGAAATACAGCGATGAGGAGCACCCCTTAAATGCTTCCGAAATTGCAAAGCATCTTGAAGATATGGGTGTTTCGGCCGAGCGAAAGTCGATTTATGACGATATAGCAAACCTTGAAAGCTACGGCTGTGATATTATTAAAACGAGTTTCCCGAAGGTTGGATATTTTATTGGCGAGCGGGAATTTGAAATCCCCGAAATCTATCTTTTGAGTGATGCTGTCCGTTCGGCTAAGTTTATAAGTGCAAAGAAAAGCCGTGAGCTTCTTCACAAGCTGAATTTAATGCTTAGTTGTCATCAGGCAAAAAGACAGCAAAAAAGCGTTTTCTTTTCCCCACAGGACAAAAGCGGTAATGAAGAAATTTATTACAGTATAGATGAAATAAGCCGTGCTATTGCTGACGGCAAACAGATTAAAATCAAGTATTATCAGCGACAACTTGATAAAAACCGAGATGTCGGCGTGAAGGTTAAGGAAATGGTTATAAATCCGTATGCACTTTGTTGGCAGGA
>JAZOQF010000123.1:0-2166 GCA_045655905.1 Acutalibacteraceae bacterium
AAATGGCTATAAGCGGGGCGACATCTGTATTCGCTTTATATATATAAATGTAGGGATTTTTGTGTTTACTTCACTGGTAAGCATCATCTGGACCCTTTTAAATTGGGGTTCCCCTTCTTGGCTGCAATATTTCCAGTTGCCGGCATGGCTTCCTCTGTTTATAAAGCAGCCATGGACTTTGTTTACCTACATGTTCTTACATGCAGGCGTATTGCATTTGTTATTCAACATGCTGTGGCTATATTGGTTCGGACGCATGTTTTTGTCCCTTTATTCAGCCCGTCATTTTAGGGGACTTTATCTGTTAGGCGGTATTTGCGGAGGTCTGTTATTTATGCTTGCCTATAACTTATTCCCTTATTTCAACCAATACCTGTATGGTTCGGTGTTGGTGGGGGCTTCTGCATCTGTATTGGCGATTGTAGTGGCAACGGCAGTCCGTATACCAGAGTTTCAGGTGAGCTTCATGTTCATCGGAGCTGTACGCTTGAAATATGTGGCCTTGTTTGTAGTGTTGACCGATTTATTATTTGTCACTTCCGGTAATGGAGGAGGACATATCGCCCATTTGGGAGGTGCTTTGGCAGGATGGTGGTTTTCTTCCAGCTTGGGCAAAGGCAAAGATGTAACGCGATGGATCAATAATTGCCTGGATGCATTTGCCGGAGGTTTCCATTTCAAGAAAGCTCCCAAGAAGCCGAAGATGAAGGTAGATAAGGGCGGAAAGGCGGCTGATTACGAATATAACGCCCGTAAAAAACAGCAAAGCGAAGAAATAGACCGTATTTTGGATAAACTGAAACAATCCGGTTACAGCAGTCTTACGACTGAAGAGAAAAAACGACTGTTCGATGCAAGCAAGAAATAAAGAATGAGATTTATAGGTAGAATATTGGCATTTGTTTTGCTCGGAATCAATGCATTGGTAGTTTTACTGATGCTGGTTTCGGCATACAGTCCTTATATAAATCCTCATATTCATCCGGTTTGGTCATGCGCAGGTTTACTCTTTCCTGTTTTCTTGTTGGCTAATTTCCTATTTTTGTGCTTTTGGGCAGTTGTTTATTGGCGGTATGCCTTTTTCCCGCTATTGGCTTTCGTATGTTGTTGGGGAAGTATCCGCACTTATTTTCCTATGAATCTGTTCCAAGAAGAGGTACCCGAAAATGCCATTAAAATTCTTTCGTACAATACATACGCATTCGGCAATTCGGAAAAACATACCAAAGAGAAACCCAACCGCACCCTGGCATATCTGGAAAAAAGCGATGCAGACATCATTTGCCTGCAAGAGTATATCGTACTGGGTAATTTAAAGAAGAAAGATGTGGACTATGCATTGCGCAAATATCCGTACAGACATTACTACTCGTTAGTCAATGGCTGGAACGGTTTGGGTTGTTACTCCAAATATCCAATACTTTCAGCAACCCCCATCAAATATGAAAGCATAGGAAACGCTTCCATCAGTTATCGAATCAAGGTCGGCAATGATACCCTGCTCGTAGTAAATAATCATTTGGAGTCTAATCGGATCGGGGATTCGGAAGTGAGTGTATATCAGGAGGTGATTGATTCACGTGACGGGAAAAAAGTTTCTACAGGTATATGGAAGCTAATGAAAAAAATGGCGGAAGCTATTAAAATCCGTGCCAAACAGGCAGAAACGGTTTCGGAACAAACAAACGGCTTTCAAGGAAAAGGTGTAATTGTTTGCGGTGACTTCAACGATACACCTATATCCTATACACATCGAATTATGGCTAAAGGAATGAAAGACGCTTTTGTAGAATCAGGGAATGGCCTTGGCATTTCATACAACAAACACCGGATGTTTTTCCGCATAGACCATATCCTGTTGAGCAAGAATCTGAAAGCGTATAAATGCACGGTCGATGACTCCATCGATGCGTCCGACCATTATCCTATTTGGTGTTATATTACATTGGAATAAAGAACTTTGGAGTTACAAAAAGCCCAAATATGGCCTTTTTTGTGCATAAAAAACCAAATATTTCCATTTATCTCCGTTGGTTTGTGAAAAAAACTCTATATTTGCAACCTTGAAAAAATAGGAATTAATCAAAACGTAAAATAATAAATTTAAAACCAACATGCAAAACAAAGGATTTGTAAAGTTTTTCGCGTTTGCACTTACCCTTGTGT
>JAZOQF010000124.1:0-6307 GCA_045655905.1 Acutalibacteraceae bacterium
AAGTACCAAGCAAAACAAAACGGTGCAAAAGCAGATGGAGGTACTGATGCTAAACGAAGACTTCTTAACCGAAGTCCTCACCGGTGAAAACAAGAAAAAGTTTCTCGATTTCGTCAATGCTTGGGGTGTTGTTAATGGTGAGTCTAATCTCGACAGCTTTATTATGGGGTTCCGTCTTGGAGCTAACTTCACCTATGACACCTTTGTATCTGATGAAGCACCATTTCAGGACTTATTAAAGGAGGCATAAATTATGGAACAATTAGCGAAATTCATTACGGATGAAAGAACAGGGCTAAAATATGAACTGTGCGGTGATTATTATATTATCGCCGGTGAGGATGAACTAGAACGCGAACCCATCGGCGTATGGGGTCAGCGACATCTCAAACACATTCAAAAGTATTGCAAACCTCTATACAATAAAATGCTTAATGATCGTACGCTTTACGATTATCTCTTACAACTCGACCGCGATGCCGAAGATACGTTCAATCGTTTGGTTGAACAAATGGCAGAACGTGAAGATGTGACAGAAAAACTCAAAGTAGACAACCAAATAGAATGGGTTGTTCGGATGAATAACATCCGCAGCAGAGCCACAGAAATCGTTAATAACGATATAATTTACAACTAACTGATAACGGCGGTAAGGAATAAAAGCCTTGCCGCCGTTGTTTTGTCGCAGACAAATTAAAAATTGACAGCGATATTAAAAATCACTGTCGATTTTTATTTTTTCAATCATTTTTCAATCTTTTATGGTATAATGGTTGTATGTGGAGGTGTCCCTATGAGGATTTTACTCGTTGAAGATGAAAAAAGAATGGCGCAGGCGTTATGCGAAATACTGCGTCTTGAAAAATATGAGGTAGATCATTACGCCAACGGACTTGATGGTTTAACGGCAATCGAAAGTAACATTTACGACATTGTTATTCTTGATGTTATGCTTCCTGGATTAAACGGTTACGAGATTGCTAAACGTGTTCGCAGCAAAGGAATTGCAACACCTATACTAATGCTTACCGCTAAGGCAGAACTTGATGATAAGGTTGCCGGCCTTGATAGCGGTGCAGATGATTATTTAACAAAACCCTTTATGACCAAAGAACTCCTTGCCCGACTCCGTGCGCTCGGCAGACGAACGCTCGGCACAACCGATGGGATTTTGTCTTTCGCAGATATTACTCTGGGTACAAGCACGCTGATATTATCTTGCACTACCAACGGTCAGAGCGTGCGACTAAGCGAAAAGGAATACCGCATCCTTGAATACCTGATTACCAATAGCGGTCAGATTCTCACCCGTGAACAGTTAGCTTTGAAAATTTGGGGCTTTGAGAGCGAAGCTGAATATAACAACGTAGAAGTATATATGTCCTTTACCCGTAAAAAACTTGCCTTTATTGAAGCAAAAACTGAAATTAAGGCCGTGCGCGGTGTCGGGTATGAATTGAGGTGCGACGATGTTTAAAAAATCAAGAAGAAAAATTGTTGCTGCTATTATGTCTATTCTCGTACTTTTGTGGGTTGGAACACTCGGAGTTATTTATGCGTCCAGTTATTTTGAGATGTCAAAACAGAACCAGGAAATGCTCCAAGCGCACGCGGGGATGTATAATCTACCAAACTCGTTTGGAGGAATGATGCCGCCGAACAGACCAGCACCCGGTGGGAATCAAAATTTTAAGCCGGGCTTTAATCCGGAATCGCCTAAATTCCAATTAACTACCTTCTATACCATAGCTGTTTCCTATGAAGGCGAGATTCTTGAAATTAAAAATGAACCTCCAACTGTCCATGCCGATGCCGACTTGGAACGATTGGCAAAACAAATCATAAAAGATAATAAAAACAACGGAACCGAAAACAATCTTGCGTTTTACAAGACTGATAAAGGCGGATACGTTCTCGTTACTTTTATGGACAATACTGTAATGAATGAAGGGGCAATAACCTTGTTCCGATATACACTTATTTTCGGCTGCGTTGCCCTTGTATTGTTCTTCTTCCTGTCGATCTTTCTTGCAAGAAAGATTGTTAACCCTTTGGAAGAAAGTTATCAAAAGCAAAAGCAGTTTATCTCCGATGCTGGTCACGAGTTGAAAACACCAGTATCAGTGGTTAATGCCAATGCTGAGCTTCTGTCCCGCGAAATCGGTGATAATAGATGGCTTCAGAATATTCAGTATGAAAACGAGCGAATGGGAATGCTGGTTGGTCAGCTCCTTGACCTTGCCAGAACAGAGAACGTGATACCGCAGATGGAACACATTGATTTCAGCCGTCTTGTAGCAGGTGAAGCGCTCCCATTTGAAAGTGTTGCTTTTGAAAAAGGACTTGTGCTGAATTGTAATATTACAAACGGCATCGGCGTTGAAGGTAACAGTACACAGCTCAAACAAATTGTATCTGTATTCCTTGATAACGCCATTCGCCACAGTAAAGAGCAAGGTGAGGTGTATTTATCTTTAACAAAGGAACACGGTTTTGCCAAACTCTCTGTTATCAACAAAGGTGATGAAATCCCTGAGGAACATCGTGAACATATCTTCGAGCGATTTTATCGTATGGATACTGCCCGTAACAGCGAGGACAAGCATTACGGACTCGGTCTTGCCATTGCAAAAGCAATTGCCACATCCCACAAAGGACATATTGAGGTGCAGTGCTTTGATGGATTTGTGGAATTCAGAGTACAAATTCCTGCGCTGTAAATAAATTAAAGATTTTCAATCAAACTTCAATCTTCCTCCTGTACAATGTTTGCATCATGGTACAGGAGGTTTTTTATGGCATTTCAAACCGTATTTAAGAGATATGAACTGAAATATATGCTGACACTCGACCAAAAGGAACGAGTCCTTGCAGCGATGGCACCGTATATGAAGCTTGATAAATACGGAAGAACCACTATTCGGAACCTTTATTTTGATACAGATACCTATCTCTTGATTCGCCGTTCCATTGAAAAACCGATTTATAAGGAAAAGTTGCGCATACGCAGTTATAGCAAAGCTGATGCCGATAGCACCGTTTTCGTGGAACTTAAAAAGAAATACAAGCACGTGGTATACAAACGAAGAATATCCTTGCCTAATAACGAGGCTATGGAATGGCTTTTGGGAGAAAATCACACGAATAAACATACCCAAATATCAAGTGAAATTGATTATTTTTGTGATTACTATGGTGATTTACACCCAACGGTATTTCTTTCTTATGAGCGAGAGGCGTTTTATTCCAATGATGGTAGCGATTTTCGAGTAACCTTTGATGATACCGTTCTTTGCAGACAAGAAGATTTATCCCTTGAATCAGAGGTGTACGGCTCAACAATTCTTCCCAAAGGAAAAGTTTTAATGGAGATTAAATGCTCCGGCGGTATTCCTCTTTGGATGACAGAGGTGCTGTCGAGGGAAAAGATCTATAAAATACCTTTTTCAAAATATGGAACAGCTTATAGAACTCTTATCTTTCCGCAAACCCATAAAATGAACTCATATAATATGTTGGAGGTAACTACAAATGTTTGAAAATTTATTTAAAGGATTATTCGATACAGATTTAACGACCGTCATTAGCGTAAGTGACTTTTTGATTTGCCTTGGTGCTTCGCTTGTGATTGGTCTTTTGATGGCATTTGCCTATATGTACCGCACCCGTTACACAAAAAGTTTTGTTGTAACTTTGGCTTTGCTCCCCGCAGTTGTTTGTGTTGTTATTATGATGGTAAACGGTAATGTGGGAACCGGTGTTGCGGTGGCTGGTGCGTTCAGCCTTGTTCGTTTTCGCTCCGTTCCTGGTACAGCTAAAGAAATCTGCACCTTGTTTTTGGCAATGGGTGCAGGTCTTATAGCGGGTATGGGTTATCTTGGTTTTGCATTATTGTTCACACTGGTTATGTGCATAATGTTTGTGCTATATAATCGTCTTGACTTTGGTACAAAAAGAAATGCAGCAACCTTCAAAACCTTTACCATCACCATTCCTGAAGATTTGGATTACTCAGGCATTTTTGATGATATATTCTCTGAGTTTACGGTTTCTCACGACCTTCTTCGTGTTAAGAGCACCAATATGGGCAGTATGTTTAAACTTACATACAATGTAATGCTCCGTGACGTCACCCGTGAAAAAGAAATGATAGATAAAATCCGTTGTCGAAATGGAAATCTTGAAATTGCGGTGTCTAAACAAGAAACAGTCGGAACAGAATTGTAATGGGTGATTTATATGAAAAAGATTTTATCAATTATATTAGCTTTAATGCTTATTCTCTGTTTGCTTTCGGGATGCGGAAAAGATACCGAAAATAAAACCAAAAACGAGAATCAGGATGGCACTTCCTCTGCTGCACCCGTAGAGGTTGATTTTTCAAAAAATGATGCGGATATGTTTACCGAGCGAGATAATAAAACTGACTATGATGAGAGTAAGGCAGTTGCAATTAAGCTGAACGGAACTTCGGCAAAATCAAGCTCAAATAGTGTTAAAATTTCGGGTTCTAAAATAACAATTACCGAAGAAGCAACCTATGTTGTTTCGGGTGAACTGACTGATGGTATGCTGATCGTTAATGCGCCCGATACCGCAAAATTGCAGATTGTTTTTAATGGTGTAAATATTACAAGTAAAACCTCAGCAGCATTGTGTATTCTTGAAGCAGACAAGGTGTTTTTGACACTTGCAGATGGAACAGATAATACCCTTGCCAACGGTGGTAGCTTTATTGCTATAGACGATAATAACATCGATTCTGCTTTATTTTCAAAGCAAGATTTAACACTAAACGGAAAAGGTTCTTTAACGGTTACTTCTCCTGCAGGGCACGGTGTTGTCGCCAAGGATGACTTGGTTATTACAGACGGAACATATACGGTCAATTCCGCTTCTCACGGTTTGGATGCTAATGATAGCGTAAGGATTGCGAAAGCAACACTCACCATCGATGCCGGCAAAGATGCTATCCACTGTGAAAATAACGATGATACGTCTAAAGGATTTATTTATATTTCAAGTGGTAATATTAAAGGCGAAGCGGAAGGTGATGGTATTGCCGCAAGCGCATATATGCAGATTGCAGGCGGCACTATAGAGCTTCTCGTTGGTGGCGGTGCAGAAAACGGCTCTAAGGCTTCTTCAGATAATTTCGGTGGCTTTATGGGCGGAGGATATGGTGGTGGTAGGCCCGGACAAATGCGACCGGACAGTATGCAAAGCGGTTCCACAACTACCGACGAAAACAGCACAAGTATGAAAGGCTTAAAAGCTGCGAACAGTTTGCTTATTTCGGGTGGTAATATCACAATAAACTCCGCAGACGACTCGGTTCACTCTGATGTTTCGGTTATTATTAACGGAGGAACATTTACCATTTTATCGGGCGATGATGCTATCCATGCTGAAGATACCTTGACTGTGACTGCAGGTAAAATTGATATTTCTGAAAGTTATGAAGGACTTGAAGCCTTGCACATTGATGTTCAAGGCGGAGATATTAAGCTAAAGGCGAGTGATGACGGTCTTAATGCTGCGGGCGGTACGGATCAAAGTGGAACTACTGGCGGTCGTGACGGAATGTTTGGCGGAGGTGCTCCTGGTGGAATGGGTGACGGCAAGCCCGGCGGTGGCCACGGAGGAATGGGCGGTGGAATGTCCGCCAACTCCAACGGTAGCATTAAAATATCCGGTGGCACACTTTACATCAATGCTTCCGGTGACGGTATTGACGCTAATGGAACATTAGAAATAAACGGTGGTCACACAATCGTTGTAGGCCCCACTCGTGGCGATACGGCAACGCTTGACTATGATAAGAGCGCAACTATTTCCGGTGGTACCTTTATCGGTACGGGCGCTCAAGGTATGGCTCAGACCTTTAGCAATTCTGAGCAAGGTGTTATTGCGCTCAGCGTTGGCAATCAGAGTGCCAATACAAATATTACAATAAAAGATAAAAGCGGTAACACAATCTTATCGTATGCCCCTGAACTTTCATTTGCTGTTGTAATTTTCAGCAACTCTGATATCAAATCCGGCGAAACCTATACTATTGCGGTAGGTTCCGAATCAGGTGAGTTTAAGGCGAGTTAAAACAAATAGCAGGAAGATATCATAATACTTCCTGCTATTTTTGTGAAAATATATTGAAAAATAAATCAAAATAAGTTATAATAAATAAGAACTCACGATAGCTTGAAATGTGATAGCATATCGTGATAGCAAAATGATAGCAAAAGTTAGGATAACCTATGCGTTTAGTGTAATCTAACACATTTGCAATCAAACTGTGCTAAACCAC
>JAZOQF010000125.1:0-1527 GCA_045655905.1 Acutalibacteraceae bacterium
GTTTTGTTTTTATTTGAGGATAATTCATTGTGCGCCACAGCAATTTACAGGAATGATTTTTAGGAGTTTATGATGTTACCTTTGGAAAATACGGCAGTAAGGATGCCATTGTTAGCGCTCAGAGGAGTGGTGATTTTACCAAAAACCATTGCTTCTTTTGATGTTGCAAGAAAAAAATCCGCTAACGCTTTGAAGGCGGCTATGGATAGAGACCAACTACTTTTTGTATGTACCCAAAAAGATACATATATTGAAGAGCCCGAAGAAAAAGATTTGTACGAAATGGGCTGCGTGGTTAAAATTAAGCAGGTTTTAAAGATTTCTGACAATGTTATTAAGGTACTTGTTGAGGGACTTTACAGAGCAAAGCGACTTACGTTTAAGAACGGTGTTCAATATTTGGTTGCCGATGTTCTACAATGTGAAGAAAAAGGACTTTCTAACCGAGAAATATATAAAGAAAGTCTTCTTCGCAGAATTAAAACAAGGTTTGAAAGATATGCGGCAGTCCTACCAAACATGGCGCCCGACATTATTATGGCGGTTGAAAACAGCACCGATGTAGGATTTTTATGCGATTACATTGCTTATAATATTCCTGCTCCCTTTGACGATAAGCAGTATGTTTTAGAGCAGACAGCAGTTTCAAAAAGGGCTAAAATTCTTTTAGAACTCTTAGACAAAGAACGTGAAATTTCTGAGATTGACCACAGAATCAATGAGAAAACAAGAGCATCTATTGATGAAAACCAAAAGCAATATTATCTCAGAGAACAGATGAAAATTTTAAGCCAAGAACTTTATGGTGATGACTCTGCTGATGAGATTGATGAGTATTATCAAAAACTTGATAAACTAGATGCTTCAAATGAAGTTAAGGAAAAAATTGCTACACATATTAGCAAACTATCAAAAATGCCACAAGGCTCACATGAGGGAACGATTGAGAGAAATTATCTTGATACTTGCTTAGAACTCCCTTGGCAAAAATATACTCCTGTTTTTACCGATGTAACAAAGGCTGAAAAGATATTGAGTCGTGATATCTACGGAATGGAAAAGGTAAAAGAAAGAATTATTGAACTTCTTTCTGTTTTCAAACTTTCGGGCGAGATTAAAGGACAGATTGTTTGTCTTGTTGGCCCTCCCGGAGTAGGTAAAACCTCAATCGGTAAAACTATTGCTGAGTGTATGGGCAGAAAATTTGCTCGCATTTCTTTGGGTGGTGTTCACGATGAGGCTGAAATCAGAGGACACCGAAAGACCTATATCGGAGCAATGCCCGGTAAAATTATTGAAGCAGTTAAAAATTCGGGTTCCTCAAACCCTCTGATTCTTCTTGACGAGGTTGATAAGCTTGGAAATGACTATAAAGGCGACCCTGCCTCTGCCTTGTTAGAGGTTTTGGACCCCGAACAAAATGCAACATTTGTTGACCATTATATTGAAATCCCATATGATTTAAGCAGAACTTTATTTGTTGCAACTGCGAATACTCTTGATACCATTCCCGCACCTTTAAGGGAT
>JAZOQF010000126.1:0-11046 GCA_045655905.1 Acutalibacteraceae bacterium
CTCCTCCTTGTTTTTAAATTTTTCGAATGCCGGTGGCATGAATTTTTACGGAGTTTTCTTCTTCTTTCTTTCCTCGCCATTCAGTTTTACGGTGGCCTTTGTAGAAAAAGCGGATATTCCTTTTTTGATGAATATTTTAGTCATTCTGAAGCTCGGTGTTTCTGCTTTTTTAGCCTCCTTTGTTTTGGAGCGAATTTGTAAAAATTCCACCCCTATCATATCTTCCGCTTTAGGAACCTCCTATGCCCTTTGTGGCTATGCTATGCTTTTCTACCAAAACATAATGTGGCTTGATATGATGTACCTTTTCCCGCTTATTGTTTTGGGGGCGCTGCGTTTAATTGAGCAAAACAAACCCGTTTTGCTTTTTGCAACCCTTACCTTGGCTGTTATTTTTAATTTTTATATCAGCTTTATGATTTTTCTGTTTGTTATTGTTTTCTTTGGTTTGTTCGCTGTTTTTTATCCAAAGGCCAATAGAAAAATTTACGTAAACCTTGCATTTTGCGGCATTTTCTCACTTCTTTGCTCGGCTTTTGTATGGATGCCGTGCCTTTTGCAGTACCTCGGCTCTGCCAGAGGAAACAGCTTTTTAGAGGAACTGAAATCCGCAGGCTTTTTCGCTCCATACGAAACTACACTTATAACGCTTTTTTGCTCGGCTTTGTGCTTCGTGGGAATGATTTTTGTCGTGCCTAGAATCAGCAGAGAAAAGCGTGAAACCAAGTTTTTACTATCGGTATTTTTACTTACCGCTCTTCCTTTGATTGTAGAGCCTGTTAATCTTATGTGGCACACAGGCAGTTATATGTCTTTCCCTGCAAGATACGGTTTCATTCCGGTGTTCATCGGTCTTATTATTGCAGGGAATGTAATTACCGAAGGAACTCCTCGCCGAAATTTCCGGGTACCGTTGTGTTTGGGTATTGGTCTTATTTGCGGATACTGTATCTTATTTGCGGGTAAAAACCGCGAAACGCTTTCGAAATATGTGAACTCCCTTTGGTCCAACGAAGCCGCTTTGAAAGCACTCTCGATTCTTTGCATTTTGTTTACCGTTTGCGGTGTTTTAATTGTGGCATTTTTAAGAAAAGGTTTCATCACAAAAGGTGTTGCAGGATTGATGCTTTGTATCACCGTGGTTTCGCAAGGCTTTTGCTCGGTCGACAGTTTCATGCTTTCGGCAAAAGACAGTATCAGCATGCACAACTACCAAAGTATGATTTCTCTTAAAGACAAGGCAGAAATGCAAGGTTTTTACAGGGTAAATACCAAGAACAAAATAACCGACGCTAATATGACGGGTGCTGCCGGATTTAACAGCATTTCGCACTACACTTCGCTTAATGACTACACCTTTATGGAAGCTGCAAGGCAACTCGGATACAGTGGTTACTGGATGGAAACTGGAAACTGGGGAGGAAGCATCTTAAGCGATGCCCTTTTAAGCGTGGGTTACACCGCTGAAAGAATCCACAGTGAATATTCTCTAAAAGAAAATCCCTATTTCCTCAATTTGGGTATTAAAGCAGACGGTGAAATTCCCGAAAAGCTTTCCCACCAAGACAGACTTTTAAACCTTGGCAAAGCTTTTGCTCAAATGACAGGCGGCCAAAATCCCGTGACTAAATATAACTACACAAGCACAGATGAATGCACCATAACTAATACCGAAAATGGTGTTTGCGTTAATAATATTGCAGAAGTCGGAATGGTGAATTACACCATAACCGTAAGCGAACCGCAGACATTGTATTTTGACTGCTACAACGGCTTTTCCACCAACCTTACCGAGAAAATCAACTACAGCACATCTGTTTATGTAAATGGCATGCAACACGCTGCTAATTATCCCACAAGCGACTTAAACGGTCTTTTAGAACTTGGCAGTTTCGAAAATGAAACGGTTGACATAACAATTAGAGTTTTCGAAACTGTTGAAAGTTCTTCTTTTGGGGTTTTCGGTGTGAATGAGAATCTATTAAAAACTGCTATCGAACAAAGTCAAACTCTCAATTTAATCACAAAAGGCGGCAAGGTTATCGGCAAAGCGATACCCGGAAAATACTTTGTAAGTCTACCCTACAAAGATAATTACAGCATAAAATTAAATGGTGAAAAATTAGAGTATAGCAAGGCATTGAGCGGTTTTATTTCACTTGATATTGAAGATTCGGGCGAATTAGAAATATCCTTTGTTCCAAAAGGATTTTATGTAGGTATTGCCATATCACTCTTAGGAGTGGGTCTTGCATGGCTTTTATTATTCCTTATGAAAAATGATGGATTTTATAACGAAAAAATCAAAACCATCGTCTACGGCATCTTCTTGAGTTGTTGTGGGGTGGTGGTATTATGGGTTTACATAATACCGATAATTGTAAACCTGTCAACCTTTACGCCTTAGAAAACAATTTGATTCGGCTTTTGCTTTTTGCAAAGCCGAATTTTTTTGACAAAATTTTCAAAAAAGCCTTGACAAAACAAGGCTTTCGGTGTAATATTGTATTCAGTTAGCCACGGCTAACTGATAAATTTTCAGGAGACAAATAGTGAACACTTTAAAGAATGTAAAGGTCGGCACCAAGGTAAGAGTTACCAAGGTCGGCGGCGAAGGTGCAATAAGACGTCGCATTATGGATATGGGCATCACAAAGGGTGCTCAAATTTATGTGCGAAAGGTAGCCCCTCTTGGCGACCCTATTGAAATAAATGTAAGGGGTTACGAGCTTTCCCTTAGAAAAGCCGATGCCGAGATGATTGAGGTAGAAAAGATATGAGTATAAAAATCGCCTTGGCAGGCAATCCGAACTGTGGTAAAACCACCCTTTTCAACGCACTTACCGGCTCTAATCAGTATGTGGGCAACTGGGCAGGTGTTACTGTTGAGAAAAAAGAGGGCAAAATTAAAAAAGACAGCGAGGTTATACTAACCGACCTTCCGGGAATTTACTCTCTTTCTCCATATACCCTCGAAGAGGTTGTTGCAAGGGATTATTTGATCGAAGAATATCCCGACGCTATATTAAATATTGTAGACGGCACAAATCTCGAGCGAAATCTGTATCTCACAACACAATTAATGGAATTGGGCATTCCCGTAGTTATTGCCATCAATATGATGGATATTGTGCGCAAAAACGGAGATAAAATTGATATTTCCCTACTCAGTCAAAAATTAGGCTGTCCCGTCGTGGAAATTTCGGCTCTAAAGCTTACAGGTATAGACGAAGCCGCCGAAACAGCCATTGAAACCGCAAAAAAAGGAAAAATCGTTCCGAGACATTATTTTTCAGGCGACGTTGAGCACGCAATCGCCCACATCGAAGAAGCAACTGTGCATCATCTGCCCGAAGAACAGCAAAAATGGTATGCTGTAAAGATTTTCGAGCGTGACCAAAAGGTTTTAGAACAGTTAGAACTTAGTAAAGACACCCTCGAACATATTGAGGCAGACATTAAAAAGGTTGAAAAAATGTATGATGACGATGCCGAAAGCATAATTATCAACGAGCGTTATAATTATGTCGAGCGAGTTTTAAAGGACTGCTATCGCAAAAAGCATCCCGACAGACTCTCGACATCGGATAAAATCGACAGTATTGTTACTAACCGTATTTTAGCTTTGCCGATTTTCGTGGTAGCTATGTGGTTGGTTTATTACATATCAATAGGCTCCGTTGGTGACTGGACCATCGGTTACACCGAAAAACTTTTCGAAAGCCTTTCTTTGCTTGCGACCGACCGCCTTGTAGCTTTCGGGTGCGAAATGTGGTTGGTTGAACTTATAACCAACGGAATTATTGGTGGCGTGGGTGCGATTTTAGGTTTTGTACCCCAAATGCTTATTTTGTTTTTACTGCTGTCTTTACTTGAAGACTGTGGATATATGTCACGAATAGCCTTTATAATGGATCGACTTTTTAGAAAATTCGGTCTTTCGGGTAAAAGTTTCATTCCCCTCTTGGTGGCAAGCGGGTGCGGAGTGCCGGGTGTTATGGCATCTCGCACTATTGAGCAAGAACGCGACCGCAGAATGACCATTATGACCACCTGTTTTATACCATGTGGCGCAAAAATGCCTATCGTAGGACTGATTTCAGGTGCCCTTTTCGGCAACAGTTCTTTAGTGGCAACTGCAGCATATTTCATAGGAATTGCATCTGTTGTGGTGTCGGGTTTAATTCTTAAAAAGACTAAACCTTTTTCGGGTGAGCCGGCTCCCTTTGTTATGGAGCTTCCCTCTTACCATGCTCCCGTTCCAAGCAATATTTTAATAACTACTTGGGAACGAGGTTGGTCATTCATCAAAAAAGCAGGAACTGTAATTTTAGCTGCAAGCGTGCTTATATGGTGTCTCGACTCCCTTTCTTTCGACGGCGGTTTTCATTATATCGCCGAGGGTGCTGACAGCGAATCTATACTCGAGTCAATCGGCAAGGGTATAGCGTGGATTTTCGCACCATTAGGTTTTGGAAAATGGCAGTCTGCCGTTGCGACTATTTTAGGTCTTGTGGCAAAAGAACAGGTTGTAAGTTCTCTCGAGGTACTTTCACAAAACGGTGGCACCGATATTGCAACCCTTTTGGGCGGAAGCGCAGTCGCAGGATTCTCGTTTATGGTATTTAATCTGCTTTGCGCTCCTTGTTTTGCCGCTATGGGAGCAATAAGACGAGAAATGAACAGCGCAAAATGGACATTCTTTGCAATTTTCTATATGTGCGTTTTCGCTTATGCTGTATCCTTGATGATTTTCCAGTTTGGCGCTTGGTTTATAGGCGAGGGCAGTATCATCGGCACGGTATTTGCTACAGCAGTTTTAATATTTATAGTATATATGATGTCAAGAAAAAACAAATACGAGGATTAATGTTAAATGCCAACAATCATAATTGCATCTATTATCGGTATAGTGGTAATAGCAATAATAGTTAATGAAATAAAAAAACGCAAATCAGGCAAATGCTCATGCGGTTGCCAAACTTGCGCGTTTAAAGACAAATGTAATAAGTAAAATAAAAAAACCACTCGGAAATTTCCGAGTGGTTTTAAAGTTTAAGGTTTAATTATTTTGCCATTGCAGCAACTTCAGCAGCGAAGTCATCTACACGCTTTTCAATACCCTCGCCCTTTTCGAAACGAACGAAAGAAGCAATTTTAATGTCAGCGCCTAACTCCTTAGCGGTGTTAGCAACGTACTTACCAACGGTAAGGTCACCGTCAATAACGTACTGCTGTTCAACAAGGCAGTTCTCCTTGTAGTATTTGCCAATTTTACCTTCGACAATTTTGCCAAGAACAGCCTCAGGCTTGTTAGCCATTTTGGGGTCTTCCTTCATCTGAGCGATAAGGATTTCCTTTTCCTTAGCCAAAACCTCTGCAGGAACAGAAGCTTCATCAAGGTAAGCAGGGTTCATAGCAGCAACCTGCATAGCAATGTTTTTACCCATAGCAACAAGACCTTCGTTGTCTGCTGCTAATTCGGTGTCAAAGTTAACCATAACACCGATTTTACCGCCGGCGTGAACATAAGAAACAACCTTACCTTCAACACGTGCAAAACGACGGATTTTGATGTTCTCACGAATAGCAAGGAACAATTCCTGAACCTTAGCCTCAACGGTCATACCGTCTTTCTCGCAAGCAAGAAGAGCGTCAAGATCAGCAGGGTTTTGGTCAGCAACAACCTCAGCAACCTCTTGAGCTAATGCTTTAAAACCGTCACCGTTAGCAACGAAGTCGGTCTCGCTGTTTAATTCAACAACAACGCCAACGCCGTCCTTGGTGTAAGCGCAAACTGTACCCTCAGCGGCAATTCTGCCTGCCTTTTTAGCTTGGGAAGCCAAGCCCTTTTCACGAAGGTAATCAGCAGCGGCATCCATATCGCCGTTTGTTTCGGTAAGAGCCTTTTTACAGTCCATCATACCGCAACCGGTTTTCTCTCTTAAAGCCTGTACATCTTTAGCAGTAAAAGCCATTTTTGTTTCCTCCGTAAATAAATTATTCAGCAGCCTCTTCAGCTACTTCTTCGGTTGCTTCCTCAACCGCTGCAGTTCCCATTTCTGTACCCTGTCTGCCTTCGATTACAGCAGCAGCGATGGTCTCAGCAATGAGCTTAACAGCACGGATAGCGTCATCGTTACCGGGGATAACTGCGTCGATTTCATCAGGATCGCAGTTGGTGTCAACGATAGCGATAATCGGAATACCGATTTTCTTAGCCTCAGCAACAGCAATTCTCTCTTTGCGGGGGTCAACTATGAACATAGCTGCAGGAGTCTTCTTCATCTCCTGAATACCGCCAAGGAATTTTTCAAGCTTTTCAATCTCAAGATTAAGTTTGATAACTTCTTTCTTGGGGAGAAGCTCGAAAGTGCCGTCGTCACGCATAGCGCGAAGCTGATTTAAGCGTGCAATACGAGTTTTGATAGTTGAAAAGTTTGTGAGCATACCACCAAGCCAACGAGCGTTAACATAGGGCATACCGCAATGCTCTGCTTCCTCTTTAACGGAATCCTGAGCCTGTTTTTTGGTACCTACGAACAGAATGTCGCCACCCTCAGCTGCGATGTCGCGAACGAACATGTAAGCCTCGTTAAGTTTCTTAACGGTTTTCTGAAGGTCGATAATGTAAATACCGTTTCTTTCTGTGAAAATGTACTCAGCCATTTTCGGGTTCCAACGTCTTGTCTGATGTCCGAAGTGTACGCCAGCTTCAAGAAGTTGTTTCATTGATACTACTGCCATTTCTTTTTCCTCCTAAAATTTTTCCTCCATCCTGTAGTGGAAATCGCCCGACAGTATGGGCGACACTTCGGTCTTTGACCGCCGTTAACGGACAGGATGTGTGTTTTATATTTGCTAACTTTACATTAGCTGGAATATTATATCACAACACATATTAAATTGCAAGCATTTTTTTGCGGTGCTCCGCAGCCTTGACTTTAGCGCTTTTATGTGTTAAAATTTTAGTGTCGATAAAGGAGGTAGTTTTAATGAACAAACCCGATTTTACCAATGAATTTTACGATGCTATTTTAACCCTTAAAACACGTGAAGAATGTGACAAATTTTTCAGTGATGCTTGTACTCCAAAGGAGATAAACGCTATCGCTCAGCGCTTTGTTGTGGCAAAGATGCTTAACGAAAAAAAGGTATATAACGAAATTATTGAGGCAACAGGCGCATCTACTGCCACCATAAGCCGTGTATCTCGCGCAATAAACGAGGGATTTCAGACCGCTTTTGAGAGGCTTAAATAATGTCTTACAGTGATTTTGCTTTTGTATACGACGGCCTTATGTCAGATGTGAATTATCCTGCCCGCACCGAGTATATTTTAAAACTTTTTAAAAAATTCGGCGGAGCACCCACCCTTTTGTTGGACCTTGCTTGTGGAACAGGCGGTTTCTCAAAGGAATTCGCCAAAAGGGGTATTGAGGTTATCGGTGTTGATATGTCCGAGGATATGTTGTCGGTTGCGCGCGAAACCTCTATGGAGCAAAACCTTGATATTCTTTATCTTTGTCAAAAAGCCAATGAATTAGACCTTTACGGCACGGTGGATGGTGCTATTTGTTGTATGGACAGCATAAACCATATAACCGATAAAAAGGAACTGATTTCGGCTTTTAAAAAGGTTTCCTTGTTTTTGGAGCCTCAAAAACTCTTCATTTTCGATGTGAATAGTGTTTTTAAACACGAAAAGATTTTAGGCGACAACACCTTTGTTTTAGAAAATGAAAATGTTTATTGCGTGTGGCAGAACGAATACGACAAAAAACGCAAAGAAACAAATATTTCGCTCGACTTTTTTACCAGAGAAGGGGAAAATTACGAGCGAAGTTGTGAAGAGTTTTGCGAGAGGGCTTACACCGATGCGGAACTTCAAAAAATGCTGAAATCTGCAGGCTTCAAGGTCGAGGCAATTTTCGGAGATTTAACCCTTAAAACGCCTAAAGAAACCTCCGAGCGCAAGTTTTTCGTTTGCAGAAAGATTAAATAATTTTAAGACTTAATCCGACTTTGGATTAAGTCTTATTTTATCCTTGACTTTTCAGTATCTCACATATATAATTATATAGCATCAAAATTTATCGAGGTGTGGCTCAGTGTAGTAGTGCGACCTGACGGCAACACCCTCAGCTAATTACAATTTAATATACACAACGAGGTGTGGCTCAGTTTGGTAGTTTTCGCCCGAGCGCTCACTGTGTGAGAAAAAGCGAGGAGCGAAAAGGCGCAGCGGTCGAAAGTTGTCTGCGCTCCAAGCAGAAAACAACTTTCGGGCACCGCAAGAGTAAACTACGTAGTAGTGCGACCTGACAGCAACACCCTCAGCTAATTACAATTTAATATACATATCGAGGTGTGGCTCAGTTTGGTAGAGCACTACGTTCGGGACGTAGGGGCCGCAAGTTCGAATCTTGTCACCTCGACCAAAAATTACAAGAACTTAAGGTTCTTGGAATTTTTACTTATTACTTCTTCACTATTCACAAAAAACTCCCAAGTCTTTCGTCTTGGGAGTTTAACTTATAATCAAAATATTAAATTTATCTATGCTTACCAATAAAGAACATAGCCACCGTTCCGGGGCCTGAATGCGAACCAATAACAGGACCTATTTCGGTAATCAAAGTAACCTCTGCGTTGTGGCGTTCTTTCAAAATCTCTGCCAAACGCTTTGCATCCTCTTCGCACTCGGCGTGGGAAATGAATATAGGCGTATTCTTTTCTTCAAGGGAAAGCTCCGCATATTTAGAAGCCAAAGCTTCGATAGCATTTCTTCTTCCTCTTGCAGTAGACACCTTAATCAAATGACCCTCATCATCCATTTGAAGCACGGGTTTGATACCAAGCAAACCGCCCGCAAAAGCCACCAAAGGACTTACTCTGCCGCCTCTTTTGAGATACTCCAAATCATCAACGGTAAACCATATGCAATGCTTCGGAACAAGCGATTCGAGATAAGCCGCATTTTCTTCGAGAGTTGCGCCCTCGTTTTTCTTTTGAACCGCCATATACACCATAAGTCCGCCGCCCGCAGAGGCTGCCAAGGTGTCAAGAACAACGATTTTGCGCTCGGGATACTGCTCACTAAGGTCAGCTACCGCCATATTCGCCGAATTTACGGTAGTGCTAAGACCTGAAGAAAAAGCAACATAAAGTATATCTTTGCCTTCCTTTAAAATCGGCTCGAAAGCATCTGCAAATGCCGCAGCATTTATAGCGGCAGTTTTTGCATTAGCACCCTCACGCATACGAGCATAAAAATCTTTATTAGAAATATCTGTGTCAATATATTCTTTGTCCTCACCAACAAAGGTGAATGTCATATTAGCGTAAGGTACGCCCCACTCAGCTAATGTTTTTGGATTTACATCGCAGCAAGAATCGGTAAAAATAACATAGTTGTTCATATTTGTATCCTCGTTTCAATTATAATGCAGTTTGCAAGCAAACATAATATCGCCATCA
Source organism: Acutalibacteraceae bacterium (assembly GCA_045655905.1). Taxonomy (GTDB): domain Bacteria; phylum Bacillota; class Clostridia; order Oscillospirales; family Acutalibacteraceae; genus UBA737. The sequence goes on from JAZOQF010000126.1 coordinate 9,481, forward strand.
TCATTTTGTCCTTTTACAAGAACGGTTTCATCTTCCTTTTTGTGATGAATACAAAGTTTTGTCCCACCCAAAACTTCCTTGCGATAGTCAATTTGAAATTCTTTCAATCCTTGTGCTTTTTCGGGATTCAAAGCATCCAAAACATAGTTCGCATATTTAGTATTATTTACGTGGTCATTAACATCTAAATCGCTAAAGCCTGTATTAACAATATACGGCGCACCCGAAATCTCAAAATCCCGGACTTTTGTAAGTTTTTCTTCGCACATAATTTCGGTGTGAAATCCATCAGTAAACGGGTACAGGTCGGGCGCTGATACGAACCGTCTTTTTTCGCTGTGAATAACAACCCATTCGGAACTGCCGACGATTAACCTCTCACCGTTTTCGTCTTCAATAGCATATTCTCTGCGATAGGTTAGTCTGTTAGGTTCCAAAGGCCAAGTTTTAACAATAACCTTCCCATAGCTTTTGGGTTGTGACAAAATCTCGAATTTAACTTTTGTCAAAACCCATAAATATGAGCGTTTAATCATATCATCAAAACCGACACCGATTTCCACAGCGTGCTGACCTGCCGCATCCTGAAACAAATCAAGTACCGAGGACGGCTTTATGTTGCCGAATTTATCAAAATCACTCGCTCGGAGAATATATTCCTTTTTCCACAATTTATTCATAATTACACCCTATTTGTTTGCAACCACATCAAGGCTGTCGCTGATAACAGCAAGGCAACGATAAAATTCATCCCTCTCGCTGTCAGACAGTTCGGTTCCGATTTCATCAAGAACACAATCAATCTTATCCGTAAGCTTTTTGCCGACTTCGTTACCTTTTTCGGTCAAGACAAGTGGGCTTTTATACCTTTTGGCATTTTTCGATTCGCAGACAACAAACCCATTTTTTTCGAGATAGTCAAGCGCTCTCGAAATAGTTGCCTTATCCTCTTCACACTTTTCACACAACTCGGTAGCGGTGATATTTTTTGCTCTGTATATAAAATACAAACACGAAACGTGTGCATTTCTGAGATGGTACTCTGCCATTTCTTGATTTTTGATTTTACGGATATTACGACTTATTCTGTTAATAAGCACCGTAAAGGTTTCAAATCTCTCCTTCATAGCTACCTCCATCACTCTTGTTGAATTCTCAACAAGTAAAATTATACCACCGCACCCCTCAAATGTCAATGTTTTCAAATTTCACAAAAAATAAAAGCCGTGCAAAATACGGCTTTTTAAAAACTATTTCAGTATTATTTCCATACCGATTTTTTGAGAAATAAGCCCACACGATTCATAGAATTTGAGTGCGCCGGGGTTACAGCTCCAAACATTAAGTGTTAAATTATAGCAACCGTTTTCCTTAGCAAACTTTACCGCCGAATCATACAATTCCTTGCCGATGTGCTTTCCCCTCAAAGACTCATCTACACAAAGGTCATCAATATATAATGTTTTTATGTCGGTCATTACGGAATTATTTATATGTTGTTGGAAAATGCAAAAACAGTAACCCAAAACCTCATCATTTTCATCCACAGAAACTAAAATCGGACGC
>JAZOQF010000127.1:0-6275 GCA_045655905.1 Acutalibacteraceae bacterium
AATAACATAAGGAACTTCAATTCCACTTGCCTTAACAAAAGCGTCCCTTAACTGCAACACGCTGACACCATTACCTGTTCCCAAGTTAAACGCCTCACAGCCTTTATTTTTAAGCGCCCATTCAATAGCCTTAACGTGTCCCCTTGCCAAATCCACAACATGGATATAATCTCTAACACCTGTGCCGTCAACTGTATTATAGTCGTTACCAAAAACGTGCAATTTTTCAAGCTTACCAACAGCCACCTGACTGATATACGGCATTAGATTATTAGGAATACCTTTCGGGTCTTCTCCAATCAATCCGCTCTTGTGAGCACCGATCGGATTAAAGTAACGCAAAATCGCCATACTCCAATCATTATCCGAAACATAAAGGTCACGCAAGATTTCCTCGATAAACAATTTCGTTCTGCCATATGGGTTAATGGCGCCAAGCGGCATTGTTTCTACCAAAGGCATCTCAGTCGCAACACCGTAAACTGTTGCAGAAGAAGAAAATACTATTTTCTTAACGCCAAATTCACTCATAACTTCAAGCAAAGCAATCGTATTTTTAAGGTTATTATTATAATACATAATAGGTTCTCTAACCGACTCGCCAACTGCTTTTAAGCCTGCAAAATGTATTACTGCCTCGATGTTGTTTTCGCCGAAAATTTTACGCAAAGCCTCTTTATCTCTTACATCTTCTTTGTAAAACTTGACAGGCTTGCCTGTGATTTTTTCAACACGTTTTAGCGACTCAGAACTGCTATTATCAAGATTGTCAATAACAACAACCTCATATCCCTCATTTTGCATTTCAATACAGGTATGACTTCCTATGTAACCTGCTCCGCCTGTTACTAAAATTGCCACAAAACCACTCCTTATAAATACTTATTTAATTCTATAACAGATAAAAACCTTTGTCAAGGAAAAAGCCTAAACCTTTATGATTATCGGCATTATTCCGCTTTGTGTTATATCAATTACAGCATAGCTTTCGCTTCCCTCTCTTGAACGCGAAAGCGAGCCCGGGTTAACAATATAAACACCGTCTTCATATAATATATTAGAAATATGTGTATGCCCATACAATGCTATTTGACAGTTGTTTTGCTTTGCACTTTTAATTAGATTATCTACAGAATATTTTACTCCCAAAGTGTGTCCGTGGGTGTAAAAAATCCTTACACCGTAGGCGGTTTCCATTCCGCTCGCCGGCAGAAAAGAGTTATAATCACAGTTGCCCGACACAACACAAAATTTCATATTCGGATAAATAAACTCATAATCCTCAATATCCGAAACATTATCCCCTAAAAAGAAAACATATTCTGCCTGCGGTTGTGCTTGCAAAACTTTATCAATTTTCCCAGTACTCCCGTGGGAATCAGATATAACAACGATACGCATAATCTAATTAACCTCTGTTTTATTTATTCTATATTTTACCTCAATTTCATACAATTTACAAGAACTACATTGGAGGAAACCGAAATGAATAATATAGACCCTAATCTGCTCAAAGATACAGACCCTAAAAAATTGATGGAATCATTATCCGACAAGGATAAAGAAACAGTAAACAAAATGCTGTCGGATAAAAAAGCTTTAAGTGAAATGCTAAACAGTCCCCAAGCCAAGGCTATTATTAAAATGCTGTCAGGAAAGGGCAAAAATGGATGATTTGAACGAAAAAATAGCAGGAATATTAAATGACCCCAACAGCATGGAGCAGGTTAAAAAAATGGCGGAAAATCTTTTTTCAAGTGGAGACGGTGAAACCGCAGACAACAGCACTTCCCTACCTCCATTGGAAAATATCGGGGCGATAATGTCAATCGTTTCAAAACTAAACGGCAACAACGATAACGACCGCACCAGATTGATATGTGCCTTAAAACCTTATTTGAGTGAAAAGAAACAAGCTAAGGCCGACAATGCGATTAAATTACTTAAAATTATAGAGTTATGGCCACTGATCAAAGACAGCGGAATGTTTAATTTGTAGCAGGGTGGGACAAAATAATGCAAAACGAATTTTACGAGCAACAACAAAGAGCAATCAATGCGATGCGAGAAATGAACAAAAAATCAACTAATCCTATGAACACAAATCGCAAAAAGTTACCTGAGCCATCACAAAAAAAGCAAATTCCCCCTCCGATCCCAGAACTTCCTTTCAGCAACCTATTTAAAGATAAAGATACTGCCTTAATTTTAAGTTTACTACTTATTTTGTACGGAGAAAAAGCAGACAAACTGCTTTTGTATGCATTGATTTACATTTTACTGTAAAAAAAGCAATGGTTTTCACCATTGCTTTTTTTATTATTTTGCGTAGTTAACCGCTCTGCTTTCGCGGATAACATTTACCTTGATTTGACCCGGATACTCAAGTTCATTTTCAATTCTCTGAGCGATTTCACGGGACATAATTACCATTTCGTCTTCACCGACAACCTCAGGTTTAACCATAATACGGATTTCTCTACCTGCTTGGATTGCAAAAGAACTTTCAACACCGCTAAAGGAATTGGCGATTTCCTCAAGCTTTTCAAGTCTCTTGATGTAGTTTTCAATATTTTCTCTTCTGGCACCGGGACGTGCAGCAGAGATAGCGTCAGCAGCCTGAATAATGAAAGCTATCAAAGACTTAGCCTCAACCTCACCGTGATGAGCATGAATAGAGTTAATAACAACTTCACTCTCGCGATATTTCTTAGCAACCTCAACACCAAGCTGAATATGTGAACCTTCCTGCTCGTGGTCAAGTGCCTTACCAATATCGTGTAACAAGCCTGCTCTTTTAGCCAAGGTGATGTCTGCGCCCATCTCAGCAGCTATAAGACCTGAAATATGACAAACCTCTAAAGAGTGGTTTAGTACGTTTTGACCGTAGCTTGTACGATAACGTAGTTTACCCAAAAGCTTTATGAGTTCGGGATGCAAATTATGAACTCCCGATTCAACCATTGCTCTTTCGCCCTCTTGACGGATGATAGCCTCAACCTCAGCGGTTGCTTTAGCAACAGTTTCTTCAATTCTTGCGGGGTGAATTCTACCGTCAACCACCAACTTTTCAAGAGCAACACGTGCGATTTCACGTCTTACAGGGTCAAAGCTTGAAAGTGTTATGGTTTCAGGTGTATCATCAATAATCAAATCAACACCGGTCGCAGTTTCGAGAGCACGAACATTTCTGCCCTCACGACCAATAATTCTGCCCTTCATTTCATCACTGGGCAATGCTACTACAGACACGGTCATTTCTGAAGAATGGTCTGCAGCGCAACGCTGAATCGCACTACCAATAATTTTCTTAGCAATACGGTCAGCCTCATCCTTAGTTTGCTGTTCAACCTCTAATATTTTAACAGCCTTTTCGTGTGTCAACTCGCCATCAAGCAAATCAAGCAAATGAGTTTTTGCTTGTTCTTTGGAAAAACCTGAGATTTTCTCAAGCAAATCCATCTGGCTTTGTTTTAAACGGTCACACTCCTCAATCTTTTCCTCGATAATCTTTGCTCTCTCGGCTAATTTTTCTTCCTTTGCCTCAAGATTATCAATTTTACGATCTAATGATTCTTCCTTTTGTTGAAGCCTGTGTTCCTGACGCTGTACTTCGGAACGGCGTTCACGAAGGTCACGTTCGGTTTCCTGACGAAGATTATGAATTTCGTCTTTTGCTTCAAGTAGTGCTTCTTTTTTCTTCGATTCAGCATTCTTCATAGCGTCACTCAAAATGCGTCTTGCCTCATCTTCAGCTGAGCGAATGGTTGATTCTGCCGATCTACGACGTTGAGACCAACCAATACCAAAGCCAACGACTGCAAAAACAACTGCAGCAACGCCTGCAATAATGTATGGCATAGTTTACCTCCTGTTTTTTAGACACGGAATTCGCTTTCTGCATGGGAGCCGTGTTTTGGGCGGTAACTTCAATATTCTTTTGAAAACGAAATATATAGTAGAAAATTATCCAAAAGTCTAAGGAAGTTTTAGCCACTCCCTGATAATATTTATGATTTTTGTAAGTGGTCGCCAAGCCACTTAAAAAAGGACATACTAAATATCTCTTACATTTTACCACTATATCTCCTATATGTCAATGAAAAAACCACAACTTTTAGTAAAATCAGGCTTTTAATAGATAGTTATTTTATTGACAAACAAGTTCTTAGAGTATATAATATATGAGTTAAAATATCTATTTAAGGATGCATAATTATGAAATGGACTTCACTTAATGATTTACGTGAAAAATACCTTTCCTTTTTTGAGGAAAAGGGTCATCTTCGTCTTGGAAGCTTTTCGTTGGTTCCTCAGGGCGATAAATCACTTTTACTTATAAATTCAGGTATGGCGCCTATGAAAAAATATTTCACAGGCGAGGTCACTCCACCATCAAAGCGAGTTACTACCTGCCAGAAATGTATCCGTACACCTGACCTTGAGCGTGTTGGTATTACTGCACGTCACGGTACATTTTTTGAAATGCTTGGTAACTTTTCATTTGGAGATTATTTCAAAAATGAAGCAATCCCGTGGGCTTGGGAATTTTTAACCGAAACTTTGGAAATTCCTGCCGATTTGCTTTGGCCCTCTGTATATGAGGAAGACGACGAAGCTTACGCATTATGGCGTGATGTAATTGGTGTTCCGGAAGAAAGAATTGTCAGAATGGGAAAAGAAGACAATTTCTGGGAGCACGGAACAGGTCCTTGCGGTCCTTGTAGTGAGATTTATTTTGACCGTGGCGAGAAATACGGTTGTGGATCACCTGACTGTAAACCCGGTTGCGAATGTGACCGTTATATGGAAATTTGGAACAATGTTTTCTCACAGTTCAATAATATGGGTGACGGCACCTATACCGAACTTGAAAACAAAAACATTGATACTGGTATGGGACTTGAGCGTCTTGCTTGCGTTATGCAGGATGTTGACAATATGTTTGAGGTTGACACCATTAGAAACATACTTGATAAAGTTTGCGAAATTTCAGGTAAGGAATACGGCAAAGATACAAAAACTGATATTTCAATCAGAGCTATCACCGACCACGCCCGTGCATCTACCTTTATGATTAGTGACGGTATTATCCCATCCAACGAAGGACGAGGTTATGTGCTTCGCCGTATAATTCGTCGTGCTGTTCGTCACGGAAAGTTAATTGGTATCAACCGTCCTTTCTTTATGGAACTTTGCGATACTGTAATAAACGAAAACAAATCGGGTTACAGCGAACTTGTTGAAAAGAGAGAACTTATTTCTAAGGTTATAACCAACGAAGAAGCAAGCTTTAACAAAACCATCGACCAAGGTCTTGCAATGCTTGAGGAATTAACAAAGAGTGGCAAGGTACTTTCTGGTGAAGATGCATTTAAACTTTACGACACCTATGGTTTCCCATTCGACTTAACTGTTGATATTCTAGGTGAAAAAGGTATGACCGTTGATGAAGTTCGTTTCAAAGAACTAATGGAAGAGCAAAAACAAAAAGCAAGAAACGCTCGCAAAGCATCTGACGGTGAGAGTTGGAGCAGCGACGGTATTTCCTTTGATAATATTCCTGCAACCGTTTTTGAAGGATATACAGCTACAGAAAGTGATGCTGTTGTTTTAGATATTGTAGTCGAGGGCGAGCATACCGCTGTTGCTGATGAAAATACAAAAGCAATTTTGGTACTTAACAAAACTCCTTTCTATGCCGAAAGTGGCGGTCAGGTTGGCGATACAGGTGTTATTAAAGCCGACGGTTTCGAGTTTAAGGTTTCGGACACTAAAAAGGCTTCGGGCGGAATTTTCACCCATTTAGGAACAGTTGTTAATGGCACTGTAAATATTAACGATGCTGTTGTTGCTAAAATTGATACCGCTCGTCGTGAAGCAATTAAGCGTAACCACACAGCAGCTCACCTGTTACAAGCAGGGCTTCGTGCAGTTTTAGGAACACACGTCGAACAAGCAGGTCAGCTTGTTAATGAAAATGCTGTTCGTTTTGACTTCACCCATTTCTCAGGTCTTACCCCTGAAGAAATCACAAAGGTTGAAGACTTTGTTAATGAGGCTATTTTAAACGGTATTCCTGTAATAAATAAAGAAATGCCGATTGCCGAGGCTAAGAAGTTAGGCGCTATGGCACTCTTTGGTGAAAAGTATGGTGACATTGTTCGTGTTGTAGCAGCAGACAGTACCTCGGTTGAACTTTGTGGTGGTACACACGTAGACAATACCTCAAAACTTGGACTTTTCCACATTATAAGTGAGTCAAGCGTTGCTGC
>JAZOQF010000128.1:0-11600 GCA_045655905.1 Acutalibacteraceae bacterium
GACCGTCTTGAAAGTTTGCCGGAGGAGCTTTTATTGGCTGCAAAATTAAGGCTTGAAAATCCCGAGGCCACCCTTAAAGAACTTTGCAAAATTTGTCCCGTACCGCTTACAATTTCGGGACTCAACCACCGATTTAAAAAAATAATCGAAATTTACGAAGAAATCAGCAAATAACGTGAAAGGAGCAGCCGTTATGAATTTTACTCATCTGCATGTGCATACAGAATACAGCCTACTTGACGGCTGTTGCCGTATTAAAAAACTAATTGATAAAACCGTCGAACTCGGTCAAAAAAGCATTGCCATTACCGACCACGGTGTTATGTACGGCTGTATTGAATTTTATAAATATGCCAAAGAAAAGGGTGTAAAGCCCATAATCGGTTGCGAGGTGTATGTAGCACCAAGAAACCGAACAGATAAGGTGAAAGGCCCCGATACATCTTATTCGCATTTGGTACTTCTGTGCAAGGATAACGAGGGCTACCAAAATCTCATAAAACTCGTTTCTATCGGCTTCACTGAAGGTTTTTACTCAAAACCGAGAGTTGACCGAGAGGTTTTAGAGAAATACAGCAAGGGACTCGTTTGCCTTTCTGCTTGTCTTGCGGGCGAAATTCCGAAAGCCTTGATTTCGGGCGACTATAACAAAGCAAGAGATACTGCCCTTTTCTACAAAAGCATCTTTGGTGATGACTTTTATTTAGAAATGCAAAATCACGGTATTAAAGAACAAAACATCGTGAATTTGGGCCTTAAAAAATTAAGTGCAGAACTCAACATAAAGACCGTTGCCACTAACGATGTGCACTACATTGAAAAGACCGACAGCGAAATGCAACAAGTGCTTATATGTATTCAAACGGGCAACAAGGTTTCCGAGGAAAACCCGTTGGAGTTCGGCACCGATGAATTTTATCTTAAATCATACGACGAAATGGCAAAGGCTTTCCCCGATGATTTTGATGCTTTGAACTCAACCGAAGAAATCGCCGAAAAATGTAATGTAGAGTTTGAGTTTGGCAAAATCAAATTGCCGAGATTTGACATAGGCGATAAAGACCATTTTGTATATTTCAAGGAAAAATGCCTTGAGGGTCTGAAGCGAATTTACGGAGATAACCCCGAAAAAACAGTCACCGACCGTTTGGATTATGAACTTGAGATAATAAACAAAATGGGTTACGTTGACTATTATTTAATAGTGGCGGATTTTGTGAACTTTGCAAAGAAAAACGGAATACCCGTAGGTCCCGGCAGAGGCTCGGGCGCCGCTTCCCTTGCTGCATACTGCATAGGAATCACAGGAATTGACCCGATAAAATATAACTTGTTTTTTGAGCGCTTTTTAAACCCCGAGCGTGTTTCAATGCCCGACTTTGACATTGACTTCTGTTATCGCAACCGACAAAAAGTTATAGATTATGTTATAGAAAAATACGGAAAAGACAGGGTATCACAGATTGTCACCTTTGGTACGCTTGCCGCCCGTGCGGCAGTAAGAGATACGGGCAGAGCTATGGATGTGCCGTATGCCTTGTGCGACAGAATAGCAAAACTTATTCCTTTTTCTGTAGGAATGACAATAAAACGAGCAATGGAAGGTTCAACAGAACTTCGTGACATCTACGAAAATGATGAACAGGCAAAGTTGCTTCTTGATATGGCGCAAAGGTTAGAGGGTATGCCAAGACACGCATCTACCCACGCAGCAGGCATAGTGATTTCTGACCTTCCTGTTGCAGAATATGTACCTTTGAGTGTCAACGATGACGCTGTGGTTACTCAGTACACAATGACCGACCTTGAGGAATTAGGACTTCTAAAAATGGACTTTTTAGGACTCAGAAACCTCACAATTATTGATGATACTGTTAAGTTTATAAATAAATATAACCCCCATTTTGATATAGAAAAAATTCCGCTTGATGACAAGGATACCTATGCCCTTATGTCAAAGGGAAATACCGACGGTGTTTTTCAGTTCGAGTCAGAGGGTATGAAGAGTGTACTCAGACAATTCGGTCCCTCAAGCATTGAGGATTTAACGGCTATTTTATCGCTTTACAGACCAGGTCCTATGGACTCAATTCCTAAGTACATTCACAACCGCCACAACCCACAGGATATAACCTATCTAACACCCATTTTAAAGCCGATTTTAGATGTTACCTATGGCTGTATTGTCTACCAAGAACAGGTTATGGAGGTTTTCCGTGCGTTAGCGGGCTATTCCTTTGGGCGTGCGGATATTGTCCGCCGTGCCATGGCTAAGAAAAAACACGCTGTTATGGAGCGTGAAAGGGAATTTTTTATCTACGGTGAAAAAGATGAAAACGGCAATACTATCTGTGAAGGTGCCTTAAATCGTGGTGTTCCCGAAGCTGCCGCAAAGCAAATTTTCGAAGATATGTCGAGTTTTAGTTCCTATGCCTTTAACAAGGCGCACGCTTGTGCGTACTCATTTGTGGCTTACAGAACGGCATACCTTAAATGTCATTATCCCGCCGAGTATTTTGCCTCTTTAATGACGGCTATGCTCGACAACACAAACAAAATAACCCACTACACCGCCGAATGTAAAAAAATGGGCATCAAGGTTTTACCGCCCTCGGTAAACAATAGTTTTGGTGGGTTTACTCCCGAAAACGGTGCTATCCGTTTTGGTCTTTCTGCCATTAAGTTTTTAGGATCTAACGTTATTGAAAGACTGATTACGGAAAGAGAGAAAAACGGAAACTACATTTCTCAGTACGATTTTTGCCTTAGAAACTTTTCTCGTGACCTTAACAGAAAAGCGCTTGAAGGATTGGTTAAAAGTGGTGCGTTAGATGGTCTTGAACCTAACAGACGACAGATGCTTTACAATATTGACGGAGTTTTAAGTGCTGTCGAAGCAGAAAGCCGTATGACGTCACAAGGACAACTTAACCTTTTTGAAGAAATGGGTGCGACAAACACATTTACACCTCATCCAATGCCCGAAATGGATGATGATGTGAAATTAAGCCTTGAAAAAGAAGCGACGGGACTGTATCTTAGCGGACATCCGCTCGATAAATATTCCTCCCTTTTAAAACGTATGTCCCTTAATAACACAGATGATATTATTTCAGGTAAATTGGGCGACGGCAAAAGGGTCACTTTAGCAGGTATTATTTCTCCTTTGAAGGTGCGCCAACTTAAAAACAACAGCATTTTGGCAACAGGACAAATCGAGGATATGTATTCTGCTGTTAATATCACTGTGTTTTCAAAAGCTTACGAGCAGTACAGGGAACTTTTAACCTCGGGCTCGCCTGTTATTCTTACAGGAAAAATTAGCGAGCGTGAGGACCGTGACCCTGAAATTGTTTGCGAAAAACTTGAAATAATCCCACAAAACATTGTCAATAATACAAGTAATGTAAAGGCAGGACTTTATATTAAAGTTCCATCAGCAAATTCCAATGAATTCGTTGGAACAAAAGAAATTCTCGCCCACTTTAAAGGGGATATACCCGTTATTATCGTCTGTGCTGATGACAACCGCCGTTTGGCGGCGCCGAAATCACTTTATGTGTGCGAAAATGAAGAACTTTTTGAGAAATTATCTACGCTTTTAGGTAAAAGTAATGTAAAGTTGGTAAAATAAGCGACTTATGGTTGCAATTCTGAGTATATTAGTATATACTATTAAAGAATTTTGCAAATTATCTTTGGAGTGATTATATATGAAAAGAATCGGTGTTTTAACTAGTGGTGGAGACGCTCCCGGTATGAATGCCGCCGTTAGAGCAGTTGTTAGAACTGCCATTGCTAACGGTATGGAAATAAAAGGCATCAAACATGGTTATAACGGCCTCATCGACGGTGATATTATTGACCTCGATGCACGCTGTGTTTCTGACATAATCAACCGTGGTGGTACTATGCTTTACACCGCAAGAAGTCCTCGTTTCAAAGAGGAAGCCGGCGTTCTTGAAGGTGTAAAAGCTTGCAAGAAACACGGGATTGAGGGTATTATAGTAATCGGCGGTGACGGTTCTTTCAGAGGTGCTAGGGATTTATCCTTACACGGTATACCCTGTATCGGAATCCCGGGCACTATCGACAATGATATTGCCTGCACCGACTACACCTTAGGTTTTGATACCGCAATGAACACCGCAGTCGAAATGGTTGACAAAATTCGTGACACATCTCAGTCTCACGACCGTTGCAGCGTTGTTGAAGTTATGGGAAGGCACGCAGGTCACTTGGCTTTGCAGTGCGGAATTGCCGTTGGTGCCACAGCTATTATGGTGCCCGAAGTTCCACTTACCACAAACGAGGTAATTGAAAAAATTAAAAGAGTTCATAAAGCCGGAAAACGTCACTTTATCGTAATTGTGGCCGAGGGCATCGGTGGTGCTGAAGAAATTGCTCGTGAAATTGAAACTTCGACAGGCATCGTAACCAGAGCCGCCATATTAGGTCACGTTCAGCGTGGCGGTAACCCCACCGTTAGAGACCGTGTGAGAGCAACACAGTTGGGTTATGTTGCGGTTAAACTCTTGCAAGAGGGCAAAGGCAACCGAGTAGTTGCAATTAAAAATAATATGGTTGTAGATTATGACATTTTCGAGGCTCTTAAAAAGGAGAAGCCTCTTGATATGCAGATGTACGACATAGCTAACACAACATCAATATAATGATTGTGGTTAGTCGAAACGCTAAAAAAGCGCTTCGACAAGCCACTTTCCAAGTGGCTTTGGCAAAATTGAATTCTAATATTTAATTTTGCACAACACTCATTGCAATGGGATAGGACAAATTTTTAGAAAAATTTGTCGCAAAATCAAAGATTTTGCGGCGAAACAAGATTGTTTCGCCTGACCTGTACCATTATAAAAATTAAAGCTGAGGTAAAACCTCAGCTTTTTTTCTGTTTAAATTCCTCTAATGCTTGTGACATTTTGTTATGTACAATACTCCCGAGCTCCGTAGTGTTCATTCCCTCGTAATCTTCGGGATAAATCACGTCAATAAGCTTAAACTCTACCACAGTTTTTCTGCGGAACATATTTTTGGTTATTGCCTTTGTGTTGTTAAGCACACAAACCACAAGCGGAACCTTGGATTTTAGCGCAATTTTAAGCGAGCCATTTCTAAAGGGAAGAAGTTCATCTGTTTTACTCGTGTACCCTTCGGGGAAAAGTGCGATACTTCTTTCATCTGATTTTAGATAGTTTATTGCCGAAATTATAGTTTTTGCAGCCTCACGGTCGTGCTCGCGGTCGATAAACAAGCAAGAAAGCAATGACATTGCTTTTGAAATGAATTTCATTTCGGAAAGAATTTCTTTTTTGCCGATAAAACTTATTTTACTATCAGGGAAAGCTGAAAAAATTACAGCAGGATCAAAATCGTGCTGATGATTGCAGATTAAGAAAAATCTTTTGTCTGTTGGTAGTTTTTCGGCGCCCTCGATATTTATTTTAGTTCCCACAAAAAAGACGATAATAGGCAACGAATGTTTAAGAAGAAATCTAAAAAAGCGCTCCTTAATATCGCAAGGCTTTTTTTCTGCCTTTTGACTTAATATGAGAATCACCAAGCACAAAAGTTGTAAAATAACTAATACCGCAAAAATGCTTACTAACAAAAGCGGTACTAACCACACCGAATATTCTTCTTTGAAAACAGGGAAAAAGTTACCTGATATCAGCACCAAAACGGCACTTAAAACAAAATAAAATTGACACGCTGTCATTTTCTCACCTCAATTTTGCTTTCTTACAACCGAGTATTCATCGTCTAATCTGAAATACGGACAAGACTTAGTTTTCTCGGAATAAAAACCGCCCATTTCGTCCTGATCTAAAGGAGCGTCGCAAAAGTATTCCTGCAATTCATCATCAAAGATATAATTGCAACAGTTTTCACACATACTCAATTTAAAATCTCCTTGTAAATATCACCTTTTTTAATTCCTGTGATTTTAGCCGCTTCTTTTGCAGAAAATGAAGCGCTTTCACCTTTTCCCATTAAACCCTTTGCGATTTTAACGGCATCTTCGAGAGAATATTCTGTCTTTCCCTCTTTGGCGCCTTTTATAATAAGAACATATTCGCCTTTGGGTGGGTTTTCTTCATAATGTTTCAACGCATCGCTAAAGGTGGTTATGAAAACATTTTCGTGAATTTTGGTGAGTTCCTTAACAAGGGCAATTTCACGCTCACCTAAAACCGCCAACATATCTCTAAGCGTTGCCTGTAATTTGTGGGGTGCTTCGTAAAACACCATGGTGCGCTTTTCGTTTTTGATTTCGTCCAAATGCTCTTTTCGGCTGAGCTTGTTAACCGATAAAAAGCCCTCGAAACAAAATCTGCCTGTCGGGAAACCCGAAATTGCAAGCGCAGTAGCCACAGCGGTAGGTCCCGGTACAGACTCAATTTCCACACCCATCTCTCGGCACTTTCGCACCAAATCTTCACCGGGGTCGGAAATTGCAGGCATCCCCGCATCACTCACAAGGGCACATTTTTCACCCTTTAAAATGCGGTCGATTATAACGCTATCCTTAATTCCTTTGTTATGCTCGTAATAGGAAATCATTTCCTTTTTGATTTCAAACTTATTAAGCAGTTTAAGGGTTACACGAGTGTCCTCGGCGGCGATAAAGTCAACGCTTTGGAGGGTTTCTAAGGCTCTCGGACTTATATCGCCCAAATTACCAATGGGCGTTCCCACAACATAAAGTTTTCCACTCATTATAGGTACGCCTCCTTGTACGCTCCGTAAATTTCTATCATTTCCTGTGACAGTTCGCCGTTATCCTCTATATATAATGTAGGCTCAATGCGAAGTCCTACATTTCCCGAACGTCTACCCTCGACCAAAACGAGCCAAGGCTCCTCGCCCTTTCGCTGACATACAAGGCGCAGTCGTTTCGGCTCGACACCCTTTTTTGTCATTAAAGCCATCAGTTCAGAGAGCCTTTCGGGGCGATGGCACATACAAAGTCTGCCACCCGTTTGCAAAAGCCGAGCGCCAACGCTCACTATGTCTTCGAGAGTACATTCAGTTTCATGACGAGCAACCTCCAACACCCTGTCGGGATTTTTGATTCCCGCATTCGGTGCCTTGTAGGGTGGGTTACAGGTCACAAGGGTATGACAACCAAACTCCACCTTGCCCTTTAAGTCGGTCAAATTGGAATTTATTATTTTGAAGTTATGTATATTCTGCTCGGCAACACTTTTAGTAGCAATAACAGTAGCCTCATCGCTGATATCCACACCTATTGCTCCTTGCAGTTTGCCTTCCCTTAACATCAAAAGAGGGATAATTCCACAGCCTGTCCCCAAATCCACCATTTTGTCCTTTTGCTTTGCAGATGCAAAATAGCTCAAAAGAACCGCATCAGTACCAAATGTATGATGTGGGGTAACATAGACGAAAAAGCCCTTTCCCAAGGGCTCTTTTTTTAGTTTCTGCTCCATTTTACACCCTGCGGAGTGTCTTCAAGAGTAATACCCATTTCCTTTAAACGGTCACGGATTTCGTCGGCAGTTTTGAAGTCTTTGTTCTTACGAGCAACTGTACGCTCCTCAATAAGTGCTTCAATTTCGCTATCAAGCGTCTCGGTTTTGCGATTGTAAACCAAACCTAAAACTCCTGTCAACTGGTCGAACATATCCGCAAAAGCGTTAAGGGTGTTTTTGCCTGCACCCTTTGCAATTTCTGTGTTGATGTCACGAACGAGTAAGAAAATTGCCGCCAAAGCATCGGCGGTGTTAAGGTCATCCTCCATAGCGGTGATGAACTCTTGTTTTCTTTCCTCCAAAAATGCAGGAATATCGCCACCGTCAGCCGCATTTTTAAGAGCAAAATCAATATTGTCACGACAGGTATAAAGTCTCTCAAGAGAGTTCTTTGCCTGTTCGATAATATCAACAGAATAGTTAATCGGGCTGCGATAATGTGAAGAAATAAGGAAATAACGAATTGGCTCGTAACCGAATTTGTCGGCAACATCACGAACTGTAAAGAAATTGTTTAAAGACTTCGACATTTTATGATTGTCCACATTGATAAATCCGTTATGCATCCAGTAATGCGCAAAGTCACAACCGTTTGCAGCCTCACTTTGAGCGATTTCGTTTTCGTGGTGTGGGAAAATAAGGTCAAGACCACCACAATGAATGTCAATGGTTTTGCCCAAGTATCTGCCTGCCATTGCAGAACATTCGATATGCCAACCGGGTCTGCCATTTCCCCATGGCGACTCCCAAAAAGGCTCACCGGGTTTAGCGCCCTTCCAAAGGCAGAAATCCATTTGATCTTCCTTTGCAGTATCCACATTAAGGCGGTCACTAGCTCCTGCCTCCAAATCCTCCAAAGGCTGATGCGACAACTTGCCGTACCCCTCAAATTTCTTTGCTCGGTAGTATACGTCACCTTGAGATTCATAGGCATATCCGTTTTCTATGAGTGAAGAAATAATATTCTGAATTTGCTCGATATTCTCAGTAGCTCTCGGGTGAACTGTAGCCTCACGCACATTAAGACCCTTAGCATCGGTCCAGAATTCTCCTATGAAACGCTCGGCAACTTCGGGAACTGTTATTCCCTCGTCATTCGCTTTGTTAATAAGTTTATCGTCAATATCGGTGAAGTTTTGAACAAAGTTCACCTTAAGGCCACGCCATTCAAAATAACGGCGAAGCACATCAAAAACACAAAGCGGACGTGCGTTACCAATGTGAATATAATTGTAAACTGTGGGACCACATGCGTAAATTTTAACCTCACCCTCGGTTATGGGTTTAAAGTCGTCCTTACTACGGGTCAATGTGTTAAATATTTTCATTTTCTACTCCTTGTTAGCCAATAGACTTTCAATCTCTTTAAGACGCTCTTCCAAGCAGTCCATTTTTTGTTTTACAGGGTCGGGTACATTAACCTGGTCAAGATTTGAATTGCAACCAACCTTTTTGCCATTCTGACGAACAACACGTGCAGGCACACCAACAACGGTTGAGTTAGGTGGTACCTCCTCAAGCACAACAGCGCCTGCAGCTACACGGGAATTATCCCCAATTTTAAAGGGGCCTAAAACCTTAGCGCCTGCACTTATCATAACATTGTTGCCAATGGTCGGATGACGTTTTCCTGTATCTTTACCGGTACCACCAAGGGTAACACCCTGATAAATCAAAACATCATCACCGATTTCGGCCGTTTCTCCTATTACTATTCCCGTTCCGTGGTCAATTACAAGTCGTCTGCCAATAGTAGCACCCGGGTGAATTTCAATACCCGTTTTGCGTGCAGCACTTTGTGAAATCAAACGAGCGATAAAGGTATGCCCGTGACGGAAAAAGAAATTCGCTTTGCGATACATTCTAATAGCCTTAAAGCCCGGATACAGAAAGTAGATTTCAAGGTCACTTTTAGCCGCAGGGTCACGGTCACGAAAAGCCTTAATATCTTCCTTTAGTCTTTTAAACATAATTTGCCTCCTATTTTGAGGAATTGATATACTGCTTACTGCCATCAAGATAAATCAATCCCGATACAGTACATAATACGGCACTAATCCAGAAAAGTACACAAATAATTATATCAAAGGTCTTTACCAAAACGGCATTGTCAAGACCGAAATCCTTGATTAAAACATAAGCTAAAAGCGCAAAGATAATACCTAACATCTGACTTACAGTTTTTGCCTTGCCCCAAATGTTAGCGGCAATAACCTTTCCACCGCTTGAAACTACAACAAGGCGGATTGAAGAAACCATAAACTCTCTGAAAAGAACGAGGAAGGTTATGATAGTCATCTGTAAACAGATAGCAGGTTTGTCAGCATACATACAGATAAATCCAAGATATGCTGCGGTGGTTAGCATTTTGTCTGCGAGCGGGTCTAAGAATTTGCCGAAATCGGTAACAAGATTATATTTTCTTGCCATTTTACCGTCTATCATATCGGTAAGCGATGCGCCGATAAACAAAATCATAGACACTAAGTAATGATAGGGGAAATTAAAAATCATGGTCGCCATAAAAATTGGGGTTGCGATAATTCTTGCAACGGTTAATTTGTTTGGTGTGTTCATTTTACAAGCTCTCCTAATAAATCATAATCTAAGCAATCGTTAACGATAACCTTAACATATTCGCCTATCTTTAATTGGCGGTCTGCCATAAAGAAAATTTTGCCATCCACCTCGGGTGCATCCCAAGTGGCACGTCCGAAATAACATTTAATGTAGTCATCCCAACCTTCAATCAGCACCTCGGCAGTTTTTCCGATTTTCTCCTCGTTAATGCTTGCCGAAATATCGGTCTGCATTTCCATTATATTGTCGCATCTGTCACGCTTTGTCTGTTCATCCACCTGATTCGGCATAGCAGCGGCTGCTGTGTCCTCCTCGGGAGAATATGTAAAGCAACCAAGTCGGTCAAATCGCTTTTCCTTTACAAATTCCGCAAGTTCTACAAACTGCTCGTCAGTCTCTGACGGGAAACCGGTTATAAGGGTTGTTCTAATAGTAATATCCGGTATTCTTTCCCTTATTTTATCGATAACAGCGATAATGCTCGCCTTATCGCCTTTTCGGTTCATCTTTTTAAGGATTTCATCGTTTATATGTTGAATGGGAATATCCAAATATTTTACAAGCTTTTTCTCTTTTGCGAGGACATCTAACAGCTTGTCGGTAATCTTTTCGGGATAGGTGTAAAGTGTTCTAATCCAATGAAGTTTTTCAATTTTGCAAAGTTCACTTAAAAGCTCGGGCAGTTTTGATTCGCCGTAAAGATCGGTGCCGTAGGCGGTGGTATCCTGAGCCACGACAACAAGCTCGGTTACGCCTCTTTCAGCTAAAACCTTAGCCTCGCTTACACAATCCTCAATGGTGCGGCTTCTCATTCTGCCCCTGATTTTCGGAATTGCACAGTAGGTACAGCAGTTGTCACAACCGTCACCAATTTTAAGGTAGGCTGTAAATGGAACGCCGCCCAAAATTCTGTCGCCGTTCAAATCAAGCGCTGTTTTGTCACCAAAATAGTTTTTACAGTTGCCATCAATCGCATTTTTGACAATTTCGGCAATCTGTGAATTGCTTCCTATTCCAACACAAACATCAACCTCGGGAATTTCCTCGGTTATGTCATCCCTGTAACGCTCGGCAAGACAGCCTGTAACAATTAAAGCCTTGCAGTTGCCGTCGGCCTTGTATTTCGAAGCTTCAAGTATATTTTCAATAGCCTCGGCCTTTGCTTCTTCAATAAAGCCACAGGTGTTAATAATTATAGCATCTGCCTCAGCTTCTGCAGGGGTAAGTTCCAAACCGCCATCGACCAAGAGAGCCAGCATTTTTTCGGCATCTACCTGATTTTTAGGACAACCGAGTGACACCATACTGATTTTGTACATACTATTCCTCTGATTCTTCTATAAACTCGTTTAATGCGGTTTTTACCGCGCCGTAAGAAAAGCCTTTTCGCACCAAAGCGGCGTACACCTTTTGAACACCGTTTTCGGCGGTTAATTTGTTTTTATATTTCTTTTCAATTACATTTTTTATTTGAGAAAGCTCGTCGGTTTCGGTTTCCTCTAAAACCGACTT
>JAZOQF010000129.1:0-3757 GCA_045655905.1 Acutalibacteraceae bacterium
TTAAGGACGCTTAATGACTTTAAGCGTCCTTTGGAGCGGATTACGAGGCTCGAACTCGCTACCTCCACCTTGGCAAGGTGGCGCTCTACCAGATGAGCTAAATCCGCATAACCATTGGTGCCTCCGGTCGGAATCGAACCAACGACACGAGGATTTTCAGTCCTCTGCTCTACCGACTGAGCTACAGAGGCAAATGGTGGCGACCTGGATGGGGCTCGAACCCACGACCTCTAGCGTGACAGGCTAGCGTTCTAACCAACTGAACTACCAGGCCATATGGTGGGAACAACAGGGCTCGAACCTGTGACCCTCTGCTTGTAAGGCAGATGCTCTCCCAGCTGAGCTATGCTCCCACAATGCTGGCTTGCGCTGGCGTGCTAACTTGCTTATCACTCACCGGCGACAAGCAATATATTACCACAAGTAATTAGCTTTGTCAAGAACTTTTTTCTAATTTTTTGAAAATCTTTTTGTGTCTTTTGAGGTACATAAAATTTATATTATTCTCCGTTTTCATTTATGTCCCAAATTTCCTAAAAGTTCCCTGATTCCCTCAAGACATTTAAAAGTCACTTTTACCAAAACGCAAGACTTAATAAGTGCTGACACGAAATAACCAAAATAAGCGAAACCGTCAAGCCGTGTGAAAAGTCTGCCAACAGTAACTGTGCTTACTGCAGAGCTGAACGGAAACTGCAACTCCCCACTCACCGAGGCACCAAAAAGAAGTATGGGCGACAACACACAAAAACTCAACAACACGCACCCGATTACAGCGCCCAAAACACCCGCCTTATATTTAGTTCTTCCCCATTCCAACTTTAAATACATTGGCAAAATAATGCTATGTGCCAAAGGATTAATTAAATAAGGCTTCATTTGATTGATGATTTCATTAAAACTCGGAAATTTAAAAACATATATATTTCTGAGTTCATATTTATCAATCTGTGCCGTGAAGAAAAATACTATCACCACCGCTATTAAAATAAAACTCAGCAGAGAAAACTTTAATATGCTTTCCTTTGATTTAAAGGTAAAAAACAATATAACTGCAGCAAAAATCAAAACGATAAAGAATTTTGGCGTTTGAATTAAAATGATTTTTGAAACAAATTCGGTGAGCGATAAAAAGGTTTCGGCAAAGCAAAAGAGTGCGAAAACCCCAACAAAAAGAATAAACACAGAATATAAAACCTTGAAAATCAGTTTGCTGTTACAAGTTACATCAATTTTGTTCAAAACTACACTAAACAACCAATATACACTAACTAACAAAACCGCCGTTATCATAAACGCCAAAAAGCTAAACTGGCTACTGCCTTTCACGGGCAAATTGATAACTGCCGAGCCAATAACAAAAATCGCCGACAGCGCCACGGTATGAGAAGAAAATGTGATTTTATTCATACACATTCACCATCTTTTCAGCCTTTTCGTAAAACATAGCGTAATCATTCTTAATGCTTTCCCAAAGTTTCGGCTTTTTTTGGTAAATTATATTACCAAGCCCGAACATATCCTCTTTTTCCAAAAGTTTTTGCGCCTCGGCTTTAATAATTTCCTTATCCCCCTCTGCCTTAAGGCGAACATTGACCTCTATTTTTTTAGTATCAAAATCATAGGTCACTTTGCAGTACTGCGTCCTGATTTTTTTACTGGAAACCACAATTTCGCCCCTTGTTAGAGAATCGGTAATCAAACTAAAGGCAACTGCTTGCTCGTTATTCAAAAAGCGAAGCATTTTATTTTCCTTGTAAACCGCAAGCCCCTTTATATAAATTCCCTCATTATTAAAACTGATATGAGGTATCCAAAAGGTTTTCATCGGTTTGCTATTTAACGCAACTACCTCGTATAATCGATTTTTAAAAACTGTACCCTGCTTTTCCTCGCTAACCTCTATCATACTCATAATGTCATATCCTACCGCCACAGAAGAAAGAACCTTTTGCGACAGCAATTCCTCGGCATTTTCAGAAAAAATCAGCATTGTAGCAATATTGATTTGTGGTGTTTCCTTTAAAAACCCGAAAATCGAATTTAACTGTTCGGGAGTTACACTTTCTCCAATGACTGTCACCGCGTTATGCCCCAAAGACAACGGCTGTGTAATTTTCGAAATAATATTACTGTAAGCCTCTACGGGATTTTCGCCCTTTCCCGTGATAATTCGGGTTTCTTTTTGCTCCTTTAAATCATCCGTATTAACAACAACCGCCTCTATAATAAATTTAATATCGCCCTTTGAATTATCAAACCCGATAGAAGAAACGATATATTCCTGTTTATCAGAGGCTATCGCCTCCTTTGCCGAGCATCCACTCAAAACAAACAATATAACCACTGAAAATAATATTGCAAGTCTTTTCATTTTTTCTTTTTGCTCCTTATAATATTGCCGTTAAACAAAGGACGTTTTATCATATTAACCCAAGAGGTGCGCCAAAATGTATCTTTAAGGCTTTGAAAATCCGCCTTTTTCAAAGAAACAGTATAATCAACCCCAAAAGAGTTAAGGGAAATAATGTGCATGACCGTTACTGCCGCCCCAGCAAAGAAACCATAAAGACCGAAAAAAGCAGATAAAAACACAAAAATCAGTCTCAGATAAAACACCGCTCCCCTGAGTCTTGGCACCATAAGTCCCGCAATACCGCTTATTGCAATTACTATTAGCATTGGCGTGCTAATAATTCTCGCATCCACCGCCGCCTGACCTACCACAAGACCGCCCACAATACTAAGAGCATGCCCTAACGACTCGGGCATTCTGACACCCGTTTCCTTTAGAATTTCAAAAACAAAAATCATAATAAGACATTCTGTAAGCGGTGCGAAAGGCACACCGCCTCTGAGACTCGAAACCGAAATCGCAAGAGCCGTAGGCAAAAGCTCACGGTGAAAAGAACTGACGGCAATGAAAATTGCAGGTATACTGACCGCTAAAAAAAACGAAATATACCGCAATGTTCTTCCTATTGAAGCAATTAAAAAATTCAGATAATAATCCTCATCGGACTGAAAGTTTTCCGAAAACAAATAAGGAAGAGTAACAACCATAGGCGTACCGTTAACAATGATAGCAATTCTACCCTCCAACAGCTTACCCGCCACCACATCGGGACGCTCGGTAGTACCCGATGTTTTAAATAGCGAATACTTGTTATCCCTGATGTTTTCGGTAATATAATTGCTGTCGAGAATTCCGTCAATATCTATTTTTTTAATTTTTCTTTTCAACATTTCAAGGGTTTTAAGGTTTGCGAGCGTGCCAAGATAACAGATAAAAACTTGCGTGTTACTGCGCCTTCCAACCCTCATACTTTCAACACAAAGGTCGGGTGTTTGCAGCCTTCTGCGAATCATTGCAATATTCGAAAGAGCGTTTTCAACAAAACCCTCCCTAGGCCCCGCTAAAACCTTTTCGTCTTGCGGCTCGTTTATTCCCCTTATTTCGAAGCCCTTAGTATCAACACTAAGTGCTTCTTTACTGCCGTCAATTAAAATCAAAGCCTCGCCAAACATAATACCGTTCAGCATATCTAAAACCCTGTCGTTCTTTTTAACATCCCTTACAAATAAAACCTGTGTTTCTATAAAATCAGCCAAGGTAGGACTGTCATTTTGTCTGTCAACCGTTATAAGAGGACGAATTACTCCATCATCTAACTGAGTAGAGTTTATCATACCATCGAAATACAAAACTGCACAGTCAAAGCTTACCGTATTTCGCACCTTTATCCGTTTCACTCTG
>JAZOQF010000130.1:0-2665 GCA_045655905.1 Acutalibacteraceae bacterium
TGGACCAAAGGTATAAATTTTACCCATTGCCATTGCGGCAACCTCGCCCTCAAGTTGACCCGAAACGCTAAGTGCTGCACGGCGACCAAAGAAATCATCTGCGTTATAATCTTCCTCGGTTTTATAATCATTACTAAAGCCAATAGTTGTAACCTTGAACATTTCACCTGCGCCCTCGCAGTCACTTGCGGTGATTAAAGGTGTGTGCACATAGGTGAAATGGCGGTTTTGGAAAAATTCGTGCACAGCGGCAGAAACAACCGAACGAACACGAAGCACAGCATTAAAGGTATTTGTTCTAACCCTTAAATGCGGAATAGTTCTGAGATATTCCAATGTGTGTCTTTTCTTCTGCAACGGATATTCAGGGGGACATTCACCTAACATTTCAATTTTTTCGGCATTGATTTCTACCGAATCCTCTGCAACGGCAGATTTCACTAATTCACCCTCAACCTTTAAAGAGGTGCCAAGCTTCATAAAATCTGCAATATCTGCAAGCACTGCCTTATCAATTACAATTTGAAGATGCTTTAAGGAAGTACCGTCGTTAAGCTCAATAAAAGCCATATTTTTAGAATCTCTTGAGGTTCTTACCCAACCGCAAACAGTAACCTTTGTGCCGATAAGTTCCTTTTTTTCGAAAATGTCGATAATGTCAATATGCTTCATAATTTTCTCTCCTAACAATTAAAAAAGCGTCTATCATCCTAAAAAATTAGGACGAATAAACGCTTGTATCCGTGGTGCCACCTAAATTACCGAAAAATCGGTCACTCAAATATGGCTTAACGTGCCAAACCCCGTCTCCCCTAATAAGAATAATCCTTTCAGTTCGCAGCTCGAAAGTGTTATTGCCGTTTATGTATGACCGCACTCTCACCTTACTGCGGCTCTCTTTGCACCTAAAAAACGACAACTTGTCTTTGTCATAGCTTTTAACTTATGTATTATATCATTTAAAATTATTATTGTCAACTCAATAATATTATTTCGAGAACTCGGAAATTATTTCCCTTATTCTTTCTGCGCCCTGACCATTCGAGGCCGAAAAAGGAATTATTTCCATTCCCTCAGCCAAATCGCCCAATTCTTCCCAAATCAATGAAAGTCTTTGCTCAGTTTCACTTTTATTAAGCTTGTCTGATTTAGTCAAAACAACCGTATATGGTATTTCATAATGACTTAAAAACTCGAGCATCGATATATCGAAATCAGTAGCAGGATGGCGCATATCTATTAACTGAAATACCATCTTAATGTTTCTGCCTGAGCCGAAATAACTTTCCATCAAATCAGACCAACGTGTACGCTCGCTAAACGGAACTTTAGCATAACCGTATCCCGGCAAATCCACAAGGCGAAGATTATCTACCTTGTAAAAATTCACCGTAACGGTTTTTCCTGGTTTTGAGCTGACACGGGCAATAGATTTTCTTGATAAAACCTTGTTTATCAGCGAAGATTTTCCAACATTCGACCTGCCCGAAAAACAAATCTCGGGCAAATCGGAAATATCTAATTGCTCGGCTGTGCCAAAAGCTTTTTCAAAGCTTGCATTGTTAAAATTCATAACTCACCTCAAAGTAGGTCTTATGTTTGAGGGTACTACTACCTCATCACTCATCTGCCATTCTACCGATTTTTCGGTTTCTTTTGCAACAAGTGCCTTATCTATGATTTCATGAGCAAATTCAACAGGAACAAACTCAACATTATCCTTGATTTTTTGGTCAACCTCATCCAAATCAGGCACATTTGCCTTTGGAATAAAGACGGTTTTCACTCCACCTCTATATGCCGCCATAGACTTTTCTTTAAGTCCGCCAACAGGTAAAACTCTACCCCTTATAGTAACCTCGCCCGTCATTGCAATATCACGCCTTACAGGTCTGTCTGTCAATGCAGAAATGAGTGCGGTCGTAATTGTGACACCGGCTGACGGTCCATCCTTAGGAACAGCCGCCTCGGTAGCGTGGATATGAATATCCTGCTCCTTATAAAAATCGGGGTTTATGTTGTAC
Organism: Acutalibacteraceae bacterium; assembly: GCA_045655905.1. Lineage (GTDB taxonomy): Bacteria > Bacillota > Clostridia > Oscillospirales > Acutalibacteraceae > UBA737. The sequence goes on from JAZOQF010000130.1 coordinate 2,025, forward strand.
TTTTCGGCATTGGCGCGAACAAAACTTATTGCAGCCTTAGCAGATTCTTTCATCACATCGCCCAATGAGCCCGTAAGTTCCACCTTACCGCTGCCTTTCATAGCGGCAACCTCTAACTGCATAATTTCTCCGCCAACAGTTGTCCAAGCAAGACCGTTGATTATTCCCACCTCATCATCAGACAGTATGCTTTCGGGTTTATACTTATGCTTTCCAAGCATTTTTTCAAGTTCTTCTGCCTTTACAGTAACCCTTGTTTTCTCACCAAGAGCGAGTACCTTAGCAGATTTACGGCAAATCGACGCAATGCTTCGTTCAAGTTTTCTGACGCCCGCTTCCCTTGTGTAAAAGTCAATCAAACCGTAAAGTGCACTATCAGTAATTTTAAGCTGACTCTTTTTTATTCCGTGGCGTTCCAACTGCTTAAGAACCAAATGCAGTTTTGCAATACTATGCTTTTCCTCCCTTGTGTAGGATGAAAGCTCGATTATCTCCATTCTATCCCTTAAAGGTGCGGGAATGGTATCAAGAGTATTCGCAGTTGCAACAAATAAAGTTCTGCTTAAATCATATGGGATTTCAATATAATGGTCAACAAATGTTGCATTTTGTTCGGGGTCCAAAACCTCTAACAAGGCAGA
>JAZOQF010000131.1:0-1710 GCA_045655905.1 Acutalibacteraceae bacterium
ACAACAGTCACAGCTTGAACCGGTGCCGTAGCTTCTGTAGGGGTTATAACCCATATTTGACTGAGCGTGTGCACGGTTGAGGGCATTTCGGTATTCCATATTACTGGGGTCCATTCTGGCAGCCGTTGCAAAGGAGGTGTATGCTTGGTCGAACCAACCTCTGCGGTGAAGAACGGTGCCGTTAAGGAAATACCATTCGGCATTTCTCTCTCCCACAGGAATACCATCAAGTAATTCTTGTGCTTGTTCTAAACGGTTTTGTGATATAAGTGAGCGAATTTCAGGAAAAGATGAAGCAGAGTTTCCCGAAAAACCTCCGTTATATGAGCTTTTTTTGCCTCGACGGTTGTTAACGATAGCGTCATACGCCCCGTTAATTTACTTCATTTTCTCCGCAGCAAGCTCAGAAAAGGGATTGTCCTGATAATTGTCAGGATGATACTTTCTCGCGAGCTCCCTATAAGCGTTTTTAATTTCTTCATCGCTGGCGTTTTTGTTAACGCCTAAAATTGAATAGGGGTCTTTCATATTTTTAACTCCTTTTTAAAGGTTTCTTCTAATCCTAAATAAATGATATTTCCTAAGATATCCTTGTTTTTCTTAACGTCTAAAAGTTCAAATGCCTTAGCCGCCTCGTTAATACAGAAATAAAGCTGAGGTTTAATTTTTTCTGTGACCTGTTCGTTTGTGTCACAATTGAATTTTAAAACATTGTATTTATTATCTGTTTTATCTTTTTCAAAGTCAACTGCGGCATCTAAAAGATAAATGTATCTTCCCATACAGTAGCCGAGGCGTTCAAGCACCATTTTTTGTGTTTTATCCTCGCTTAAAAGTGAGAATATTTTTGATAAAGCCTTGGCAGTAGGGTCTGCAACCTCATCTAAAACCTTGCAGTTTCGGTTTTCGAGCGCCGACTGACTGTTAATATATTCGCTCACAATATCTTTAATATCGGGATACAGTTTGGATGCTTTTTTGTATGCTCCCTTGAAAATGGGTTTAAGACAAATGAAGCCTAACTTTTTAAGGCCCTTTTCATCGGCGATATTGTCTAAAATTTTGTAATACAACATGATCATACCGATTGCCGAGGGAAATTGTAGGTCATCGGTATTTTTGCAGTAGTTACATTTTTTAAGGGGATTAAATGCACATCTTTTGCGTTCCACAGTTGTACACGTGCCTTTTAAGGACATATTGAGAAGCGCTAAAAACGTGAAATCGTAACTAAGGGTTAAACGGGAAAGAAATCCGTAATGTTTTCCTAAGTTTTTGCAAAGGGAACAGTAAACCGCTTTGTACATTTCGTACTCTTTTACTCTGAGTTCGCCTTTGGCAATTCTAACATAACCGAACACGCATATCACCCCTTATTAAACTATTTTATATCGGTACAAACAAATTTTGGTGAATAATGTGTGAATTTACAGCATTTTCTTAAGGAATTGACCGGTATATGATTTATCACACTTAGCAACCTCTTCGGGTGTTCCGCTACAAACTACAGTACCGCCACCGTTACCGCCCTCGGGACCTAAATCAATTATATGGTCTGCGGTTTTAATGACATCTAAATTGTGTTCAATAACAAGCACTGTGTTGCCTGCATCCACAAAACGCTGCAAAACTTCAATGAGCTTGTGAACATCGGCTGTGTGAAGTCCTGTTGTAGGCTCGTCCAAAATATAGATGGTCTTGCCCGTACCT
>JAZOQF010000132.1:0-4933 GCA_045655905.1 Acutalibacteraceae bacterium
AATTCTTTCCATTTTGAATAGCAGTCGCAAATTTTCACACCACATTTTTCGGCGATTTTTACTGCTTCGGACATATATTTATCCATTTTGCCGTTTGTTTGCATTTCAGCGGTTATCAAAGCGTAGTTTTTGTGTTGTTCGGCGGTATCATCGGCAACATAGGTGTTAAGCATATTCGGTGTCATGAAAATAACTTCGGTTTCATTAGATTTGCATTTTTTGAAAATAATTTCAAGTGAGTTTAAATAGTCCTCTAAACCGCCGTTCACATCGTTCAAGCCAAAACAAACGATTACAAGGTCAGGATTGTGGCAAAGAACTTGCGATTCGATTCGGTCAAGGGAGCCCTTTGCGGTAATTCCGCCGATACCTGCATTGATGACATTTACAGGAACGTAATTTTTCACTTGTAATATTTTTTGTCTAAGGAGATTCCAATAAACAGTTTCATAATTGATTTCTCCTGGTGACAACGCCCCGTGGGTAACGCTGTCGCCAAAAGCTACAATGTTTATTGGACCATTCTCAATAAGTCCGTTATAGTCTAAATTGATTTTGTCAATAATTCGCATAAAATCACCCAAAATCTAAATTGATGTTTTTAATTTTAACATAAGTTTTTCTTAAAAACAAGTATGCATATGTAATTCGGCATAAAAAACGCCGCCTATGGCAAACCCATAGGCGGTGCACTTTATTTATTAAGTTTTCTTAAAATTTCTTTGTTCTGAGAAATAACCTCACCTAATCCATAAATCAAATAAAGGAATAAAAGGGAGATTCCTCCACCAAAAACTAATATTAAGGCGCACAAGAAAATCAGGGATTTATCAAGGAAAAATACAACTCCCGCTACTCCTAAAAACAAAACGAAAACTGCAATCGAAACAACATAAGCCATAATTTTAATTACTTTTTCTATGTTTTTAAGACCTTTTTCGCCGTAATCATCTGCGGTTGTTTTTGCAATGTAAGTTGCATCTTTTATAGTTTCTTTAGCTTTCTTAATAACCTTGGAAACTGAGCTTGGGGAAGAGGAACTTATATCCTCAAAAACCATCTCTTTTTTTTCTTTATTTTCCAAACGGATTCCTCCCCTTAGATTTTTTCAACACCTAACGTAACAGCTTCGCCGTTAATATCCCAACTCTTAACATAACCTTTAGAATCTCCTACTACAAGGCTGTCTGCCAAGGTGTCACCTGTGATATCAGCAGTTTTGTCGGTAGCAATTTTTGCTACTGTTTCGCTACCCTCAAGTGTTATTGCTATATGGTCGGTAACGTTAAAGCCCGCTTCCTTACGCATTGTCTGAAGCTTGCTCACAAGTTCTCTCACAAAGCCCTCAACAATAAGTTCTTCTGTGAGGTTTGTATCAAGAGCCACCGTAACACCACGGTCGGATACTGTGAAGAAGCCTTCCTTTTGGTTGGATTCAATCAGTAAATCATCAGCTGTAAGTTCGATTTCACCGATAGAAATGTTAAGTTTAATGAATCCGTTGGCATCAAGTTCTGCCTTTGCGCTGCTGTCAAGCTCAGCTAAAGTGTTTCTGATTTCGCCCAACTGTTTGCCGTACTTTGGACCCAAGGTCTTGAGTTGTGGCTTGAATGAGTAGGAAACGAAATTATCAACCTCGTCGGTAAACTTAACATTCTTAATGTTAAGCTCGTCACGAATGATATCGGCATAAAACTCCTCAACCTCATCATCGCTCTTAACATACATAACAGCCAATGGTTGACGGTTTTTACGGTTGGAGCCATTTCGAGCCGCTCTTCCTAAAACTACGATTTCGAGTACCTTCTCCATTTGACTTTCAAGGTGTGAATCAATCAAATCTTCTTTAACTTCGGGGAAATCGCAGAGATGAATACTCTCAGGTGTATCCTTGTCGATATTGCGAACAAGATTCTGATAAATATTCTCAGCCATAAATGGAATCATTGGTGCGGCTGTTTTAGCGGTGGTTACAAGCGCAGTATAAAGGGTGAGATATGCGGCAATCTTATCATCGGTCATGCCCTCAACCCAGTAACGCTCTCTGCCACGACGTACATACCAGTTACTCATCTCGTCAACAAAATCCTGAAGTGCTCTTGCGGCTTCGGGGATGCGGTAGTTGGCTAAGTTATCATCCACAGCCTTAACGGTTGAGTTAAGACGTGATAACAGCCACTTATCCATAACGGTGAGATTATAATTATTTATATCGTACTTTGTGGGGTCAAATTTATCAATGTTAGCATAAAGCACATAGAAAGCATAGGTGTTCCAAAGTGTGCCCATAAACTTGCGCTGTCCCTCAGTTACAGCCTTTGCGTGGAAACGGTTGGGGAGCCAGGGAGCAGAGTTAGTGTAGAAATACCAACGAATAGCATCTGCACCAAATTCGCTAAGCGCATCAAACGGGTCAACTGCATTGCCTTTGGACTTACTCATTTTTTGACCGTTTTCATCCTGAACGTGTCCTAAAACGATAACGTTCTTGAAAGGAGCTTTATCAAAAATGAGGGTCGAAATAGCCAAGAGAGAGTAGAACCAACCTCTTGTCTGGTCAACTGCTTCTGAAATGAAGTCAGCAGGGAACTGTGCTTCAAACAAGTCCTTATTCTCGAAAGGATAATGATGCTGTGCAAAGGGCATAGAACCTGAGTCAAACCAACAGTCAATAACCTCGGGAACACGGTGCATTTCTTTACCGCACTTAGGACATTTAATGGTTACTGCATCAATGAATGGACGATGTAATTCAATATCATCAGGGCAGTTATCAGACATACTCTTAAGTTCTTCGATACTGCCGATAGAATGCTGATGACCACATTCACAGGTCCAAATATTAAGAGGAGTTCCCCAATAACGGTTACGGGAAATACCCCAGTCCTGAACATTCTTAAGCCAGTCACCAAAACGGCCTTTGCCAATGCTTTCGGGAATCCAGTTAATAGTGTTGTTGTTTTTAATAAGGTCATCCTTAACATCGGTCATTTTGATGAACCAGGATTCTCTTGCATAATAGATGAGGGGAGTGTCACATCTCCAGCAGAAAGGATAGTCGTGCTCGAATTTAGGAGCATCAAACAAAAGTCCCTTAGCATCCAAATCGGTTAAAACCTTGGGGTCAGCATCCTTAACGAAAAGACCGGCATAAGGAGTTTCTTCTGTTAGTTCGCCCTTAGCATCAACAAACTGAACGAAGGGTAAATCATACTTTCTGCCAACCTTGGCATCGTCTTCACCGAAAGCGGGAGCAATGTGGACAATACCTGTACCATCACTCATTGTAACGTAACTGTCACAGGTGATAAAATGAGCTTTTTTGTTCTGCTTTTCACAAACGGGAACTTGGAAATCGAACAAAGGCTCATATTTCTTATTCTCTAAATCTGCACCTTTGAATTCTTCAATAATTTCGTAAGCTTTGGTATCCTCTGTTGCAAGTTTGCCCAAAACCTTGTCGAGCAATTCCTTTGCCATATAGTAGGTAAACCCATCAGCAGCGGTTACCTTGCAGTAGGTATCGTCAGGGTTTACGCAAAGCGCAACGTTGGAGGGAAGAGTCCAAGGAGTGGTGGTCCAAGCAAGGAAGTAAGCATCCTCACCGACAACCTTAAAGCGTACAACGGCACTTCTTTCTTTGACATTTTTGTAGCCTTGTGCTACTTCGTGAGAAGAAAGGGGAGTTCCGCAACGTGGGCAGTAAGGTACAATTTTAAAGCCTTTGTAAAGCAAACCCTTGTCGTAGATTTGTTTTAAAGCCCACCATTCAGATTCTATGAAATTGTTATCATAGGTAACATAAGGGTCATCCATATCAGCCCAGAAACCAACGGTTTTGGAGAAATCCTCCCACATACCCTTGTATTTCCAAACGCTTTCTTTACAGTGAGCAATAAAAGGCTCTAAACCATATTCCTCAATCTGCTCCTTGCCGTCAAGACCTAAAAGCTTTTCAACCTCTAACTCGACAGGTAGACCATGGGTGTCCCAACCGGCTTTTCTCGGTACCATACAGCCTTTCATAGTTCTGTAACGTGGAATCATATCTTTGATTACACGGGTAAGAACGTGACCAATATGGGGTTTGCCGTTTGCAGTTGGTGGGCCATCGTAAAATACATATGGCTCGCCCTTTGCTCTTTCTTCTATACTCTTTTCGAAAATCTTGGAATCAGACCAAAATTTTTCAATTTTCTTCTCTTCCTCAACGAAATTAAGGTTAGGTGAAATACTGTCGTACACTGAAAGTACTCCTTTCAAAATAAGGGTAAAAACGCACAGCAACAACTGTGCGTTTTCGTTAATTTACAATATTAATAGGGCTTTTTATTGTTCTTTTGTAGCAGTAGGAATCTGCTGTTTTAATGCTGCACGTGTCTTGCGGATTTCGCCGAGATTAGCGGTCAAGCCTTCATCTGCACGGCGCATAATATCATCAACAAAATCTTGAGCAGCCTTTCTCATCTCACGGCTCTTAGCTTGAGCGGTGGAAATGATTTCAGCAGCCTTAGCCTGAGAAAGCTTAACGATTTCTTCCTGAGCTACCATAGCCTTAGCCTTTTCTTCGGCATTACGTATGATACCATCAGCCTCGCGCTTAGCGTTGGTAATAATGTCTGCTCTGTCAGCAACAATGCCTTTAGCCTGTTTAATTTCTGCAGGAATGTTAAGACGAATATCGTCAACAACCGCACGCAATTTTTCTACATCGACAACTGTTTTTTTACCGGGGATTTTGAAGCCGCTGTCCAAGACTTCGTCAAATTGTTCTAGTAATTCATCAAGTGTCATTTTTTTGTCCTCCGTAAATACCGAAATCGGCTTATTATTTTTTAAGTGTAATCCTTTTTATTATATCCTGCATAATAACGCTTGGCACGAATGTGGAAATATCTCCGCCCATTGAAGCAATTTGCTTAACCATACTTGA
>JAZOQF010000133.1:0-2500 GCA_045655905.1 Acutalibacteraceae bacterium
TCGGCCCCAAGTGAAGAAAACTTTTCTACTACATTTTCATAGCCACGGTCGATATAAATAATATCTTCAATCTCGGTTACACCATTTGCTATAAGACCTGCAATAATCATTGCGGCGCCTGCTCTCAAATCCACTGCTCTGACAGGTGCACCTTTTAAGGCATTCACACCGGTCACTATTGCGGACTTGCCGTCCACCTGAACGTCAGCTCCCATGAGGATCAACTGCTCGACGTATCTGAAACGATTATCCCATACGCCCTCGGTCACAATGCTTGTTCCGCCTGCAACCGAAAGAAGTGCCACGATTTGTGGTTGCATATCGGTGGGGAAACCGGGATGCGGCATAGTTTTGACATTACATTTTTTTGGTGTAGTTCCCATTTTGATGTGTAATGCTTCGTCAAATTCTTCGATTTCTGCACCGATTTCTCTAAGCTTTGCGGTAATTGACTCCAAATGCTTAGGAATTACGTTATCTATGATCACATCACCGCCTGTTGCAACAACTGCGGTCATATATGTGCCGGCTTCAATTTGGTCAGGAATGATACTGTAGGTTGTGCCGAAGAGCTTGTCCACACCACGGATTTTTATAACGCTTGTACCGGCTCCCATAATATTAGCACCCATAGAATTCAAAAAGTTTGCAAGGTCAACAATGTGAGGTTCTCTTGCTGCGTTTTCGATAACGGTTAGGCCCTGGGCTTTTACTGCAGCCAACATGATATTGATTGTAGCGCCAACTGAAACTACATCAAGGTATATTGATGCGCCTTTAAGAGCAAATGCTTTACCATCAACTAAGCCACTTTCAAATGACATTGTAGCACCTAACGCTTCAAATCCTTTGATATGTTGGTCGATTGGTCGAACTCCAAAATCACATCCACCCGGAGGGGCGACACGAGCTTTGTTCATTCTGCCAAGTAAAGCGCCTAAAAAATAACTGGATGCACGCATACCTTCGGCCATTTGTTTAGTAACAATATGGCTGTTAACATTTTTAGCGTTGATTTCAACCGAATCTTTGCTTAAATATCTAATATCAGCGCCGAGTTCTTTAATAACATGCAAAATAGCAGTTACGTCGGAAATGGCGGGAATGTTTTCTATAACACAGGTTTCCTCGGTAAGAAGAACCGCTGGTAGGATGGCCACGGCCGCATTTTTTGCGCCACTGATATGAACCTTGCCGTGGAGGCTTTTGCCACCTTTTATAACGAACTTTTCCAAATAAGGCACTCCTGTCAAAATGTTTTTTATATGAAAAGAGTTAATCTATATGAATACACAATTACAGATATAGTATATACCAAAATTTGAAATTTGTCAATTTTTTATTAACTTTATTAAGGGGTAAAAATAAAAAAGGCAACCCGCTTTTGTGGGTTGCCAAAATTACTTAAAAATTAGTTTGCTTTGATGGTTTTCTTTAAAGAAACAGCACCGAAAACTACAGCTAATGCAGCAATCATTAAGAAATTAACTGCGTTGCTTCCTGTAGTAGGAGAGGTGGTCTCGGTCTTGTTAATCTCATCAGCGACCTTATCATAGGTAGCCTTTTCAACAACAGCGTACTCAGAGAAGTGAGCAACTTCAATGTGAAGCTCGCCGTTCTCAACGAAGGTCTTAACCTTTTCGGTTACACCGTGGTCTTTAATGTGAACTACGAAATAGTCCTCTAAAGTTTTGCCGGCTTTAGGAGTAAAGTTAATAGCAATGTTAACCTTACCGCCCTTGAAATCACTGATTTTTACATTGTTAACCAAAACTTCAGCAGTAAGAACTAATTCGGGCTCGAGCTTGTCGATTGTTGACTGTTCTTTTTCGGTTAATTCCTCAACAACAGCTTCAACAAGTTGGATAACGATGGTATCAATTTTTTCGGCAGCAGTAGCGATGGTTTCGAGAGCCTTAGCGTCGAATTCAGCTTTAGCAACGTTGCTCTCAATTGTTAAGGTCTTTTCTTCTTCGACGATTTTCTCAACAGACTCTGTAGGAATTTCAACGGGAGCTGCAACCTCGATTTCAACTACAACAGTTTCGCCCTTAGGTGTATTGTCAATAGCCTCTTCGATTTCTTCTTTCTTAATTTCAACAGCACCGGTAGTAGTATTCTCTACGGGTTTAATGATAGGAGTTTTGATGAAGGAAACAGCAGTATAAGCCTTGGTGAGTGTAAACTCTAAAACACCGTTAGATGTAGCCTTAGCTTCGATACGCTCTGCAGCACCGCTGTTTTTAGCTAATACATAGTAGTTGGCAGAGGTATTAACACCTACCATTTTAACAGTAAAAGCGAGGGGGAACTTAGCACTTGAGGGGATAATAACAGCGCGCTGTGCGATAAGAATATCATCTTTACCTGTGGGGTTTAACTTCTCATCTACCTTTGAAAGCTTAGCAAAACTGATATTAGCTTCTTTTTTGTCAGACTGAACAGCTGTAGCAGAGATGATAATATCATCTGCTTTAGGTGATGGAGTCCAAGCTGAAAC
>JAZOQF010000134.1:0-4326 GCA_045655905.1 Acutalibacteraceae bacterium
TTGCCGCCCTGACTTCACAAAGGAAATCACGGAAAATTTTCTTTTCGCTCATTTTCAATCCTCCAAATCATCTGCGTTCTTATACTCGCCTCTAATTGTTCTAACGTCGCCGCCCTCGACGGGTGCTAAGTTCCAAACTTCTCTAGCTTCGTTCACGGATAACATTCCGCGGTCCAGTCCGTCATTTGTAAACGCCATCTTGTCGGCGTTGCTCATATACTGCAAACGATTCGCAGTAAACATTACTTGCGCCCCGTTCGCCCTTTCACGTTCGCTAAAAATCGCTTTTGTCAGGCCCTCGGAAAACTTAATAGCAAATTCTTCGACGCAACCCTCATAGAAAGCGGACCATGAATCGCCATAGGCCTTATTTTGCAGAATATCCTCATTGACTCCGAAGTAGTTAAAAACATTAGTCTGTATTAACTGCAACTGGTCTTTATCAATCGTGAATGGTGAAGAATCAATCTGTTTAATGTTGTTGTAAGTGTTCGGGAACAATAACAACCCGCCGCCCTTGGCTTCGCTCGAAAAATTCTCTTCCGAAAATCTCTCGCGCTCTTTAACAAGGTCTTCATGTTTGGTGAAGTTGTTTAACTGCGCAATAAATCTATAAGTCGCCGCAGATTTAACGGCCTCTTTTATTCCCTGATTGTTTATGTCTATTAAATCAAGTGTTGTATTCAGTGCGTTGTTATTCGTACCGAAGAAGTCGCGCCTATACTGAAATTTAGTTAGGATTGCAACTTTTCGCAGTTCTACGGCGGCATATTCTCCACTTCCGAACTTATAACGCAACCACGGCAGGCCCTCATATTCAACTATCGAACATTTATCAGGCATAACGGGATAATACCCCGTAATTTTCATATCCCTATCAAATACGGGCGTTACAAAGCAAGTGTTTTGATTGTCCAGTATAGTTGAAACCCTATACAAAAACGCGCTCCATGTTTCCCACTGATTCGGGCCTTGACGTAGCTTTGTTTGTAACTGGCTTTGTGCGCTTCCCGTGATCTCGAATTTCAATTTAGAAATATGTCTTGCCCTTGCGTCTATTGCGCTTCGCACTAACTCTGATTCGTATATTGCGCCATGCCAATTATGAAAAACTGGCTCGTACCCCGTTATTGACTTAAAATAGGTCTTCGCGTCCTTTAATGCCGCCTGCGATTCCTTGGCCTGTTGTGGCCTGAAAATTGCGTCAAACAATCCCATTTTCTTTACCTCATACAAATTCCCAATGATAACCTTTAGCCGTGTTATAATGTGGAATCTTTCTACAACAATTTGAAATCATTTTCTTTGTTATATTTAACGCCCTTGCCGCGTCGTTTATGCTTTCGTAAACAATGCCCGTTTCAAGGCATAACACTTTTTTCTTATCTGTTCCGCCGCCGTGGTTTTCACTTAATTTTCTTCGGTGTTCTTCTGAAAACTCATGCAGGCCTTTGCCTTTTCGGCGTTCGCTCATAAGCCTTTTACTTTCCTCGGTATGATGGAAAAACTCTCCGCCGTCCGTTATGTTATAGCCTTTTGCTTTGTCCTGCGTTCCGTATTTCGCTATTAACTCGCGTTCTAATGCGCAGGCCGCTTTTTTATCAAGATTCTGCTTTACAACTATATGGTCGAAATTATCCCAACCATACTTTTCAATGGCCCTTGCAAAGTGTTCGTTCCTGAAATAACCCCTGCCGTTTATCCATCTTTTGTTAGGGTTTTTATAATGCGTAATGCCTATATATCTTTTCCCGTTTATTTTGTTTACGTGCATATATACTGAAAAATCATTCATTCTTTAAACGTTCGCCTATTTCGTTATAATCATGTTGGCGTACACAAAAAGCATCAGCTAGGGCCGCAACTCCATCAATGTGCATTGACGGATTAATTTTTATAAGTCGTCCGCGCCCTCGTTCGGCGTTCATTTTGATTGCGGCGTTTAATAGGTGAATCTTTAACAAATCGTTATCACCTATATGTACTTTCCCATCTTTAAACATTCCTTCCATTTCTTGTAGTACGGGCCATAAGTTATCCCCTTGGAACACGTCCGAGGTCCTGAAGCCGTAATTATTCAACTGTTGCACCAAATACTGCGCACTATATCGGTCATAGCCTACAACCAAGGGCAATAATTCGTACTGTTCCACCATTGAAACAAGCCAGTTGTAACAATCGTTATAATCTATGTAGTTGTCGCCGCTTGGCTCTAGCAATCCCCTTTGGATATAAATGTTATACGGGATTCCATCACGTTCTATTGCTTCATCTATCTTTTCCGCAGGAAGCCAAAACTTTGCGAAAACATATAATTCGCCGTCTTTCTCTACAACAATGCAGGCCGCCGTCAGGTCGGTTGTTTGTGACAAGTCGATTCCTGCCACACAATAGCTACTTCTGAAGTCTTCAAGGCGTAACTGATCACCGCACATTTTTTCTACTGTCTGCGCCGACAACCAAGCCAACGAACTATTTTGCTTAATGCAACAGTATTTTGTCAGGAACTCCGCTCTTTTGCTTAATGACCCTTCCGCTATGGCGATTTCTTCCAACATATAATCAACAGATATAGAAACGCCTAAATTCGGATTGCTTTTCTGCAATTCGTTTATATCGTTCCACTTTTCCACGTCGTCAATCATGTATAAAAAAGGCAATAGCTTCGTTTCCTTGCTATCGCCCATCAAAAAGCGTGTCGCTCTTTTCATGATCTCGTCAAAAATACTGTCGTTTATATATCCCGAAGTCGTGCATGAAATAACAAGGCCCTCGGGTCTTGCGCCCATGCCCGAACGTATAACTTCATATTGCTTTATTCCTGAATCGCCTTCCCATGCCGCTATCTCGTCACAAATTGCCAGTGATGGGTTGAAGCCGTCCGACTTCTTGGCAGAAAAAGCGATTTTCTTCATTGTGCTATTTGATATAGGCAGATAAATGTCCGACATTCTTCTTTTGGGGATTGTCGGGTCGTCTTCTACCCTTTGATGGCTTTGGCTTCGCTTATCGTTTATAGCTTCGCGTTTTTCCACGTTTTCAGGGTCAAGTTGAATCATGGCCCATGTATTACTATAAATAATATCCGCTTGGTCGAGTTTTGGCGCGACATTAAAAACACGCGCGCCGAATCCGCCATCTTCTTGGAAAACATAATCGGCAATACATGAGGCAATTATAGATTTTCCGTTTTTTCTCCCGATCAACAGAAGAACTTCCCTGAAAACACGTAAATTTGTGTTCGGGTCAACTATTCCAAATATGCAACTAACAAAAGCCTTTTCCCATAGTTCTAATTTAAAACTATTCGGTGCTAATGGGCCTTCAACATGGAAACAATGTTTTTCAATCCAGTTAATAGCCTTGTTTGCCTTTTTTGAATCGAAAATAAATGTTTTTTCTTCTAGTCCTTTTACAATGTATTCATAAACAAGGTGAATCCATTTCCCGACTATAATCGAACCATCATTTATTTTTTGGTAATACTCATATATATAATTTTTATTAGCCATAACTTGCCCCCTTTGCTGAATTACATTTGATGTGGGCAAGTTTGACATTATTCCACGAATGCAGACCGCCTTTTGATAATGGTTTTACATGATCTCGTGACGGGTAATCTCCTAAAGCGTAAGGAATGCCATTTATCTTTTTTATGGCGTTAAAATCGCATTTTCCGCCGCACAAATAACATATACCATTATCCCGTTCATAAAGTTTTTGCAACGGGATATAATCAATTCGTTGCGCTTTAAGTGTTCGCTTTCTGTCGTAATCTCTTTTCTTGTGTCCGTTTCTCCTGCGGCTTTCCCTACGTTCGCAAGTTTCTGAACAATACAACTGCGTTTTAACTCTAGGAACAAACAATGCGCCGCAACTATTACAACTTCTTAACTCTGATTGAACATAAGCAATTTCTTTTTTTCCCTGCCTTGGCAGATTCAGGCTAACCCGTGTTTTTTGCACCCATGTTATGCTTCTTCCTAATCGGGCCGCTATTTCTTTATCCCTTAACCCCTCGGTATAAAATAAACGCAAGGCTTTTTCTGCTTCCTTGCGTTCTTCTCTAACGTCTTCCAGTGTTCTGTCAAATCTTGAATGATTAGCGCACACTTTAGAACAATATTTTGCGCTTGGCAACTTCGCTTCAAACTCTGCGCCGCATACAACACAAATAGTTCTCATATTTACCGCCTTTCGTAAATGCCTTATAGTAAGTCGGCGGAAAAACGGCTAAGGCCTGCCGCTTTTCGTGTAGCTATCACTATTTCCGCCGATTTTCTAACTAACTTCGAGGGGGGACACACTTTTTTTTACCAAGTCGGA
>JAZOQF010000135.1:0-4901 GCA_045655905.1 Acutalibacteraceae bacterium
ATAAAGTTCGCTTGTTTTAACCTTTTTATTCACTTAAATGACCTCTTTCTCTAATTACCTTTGCTATTTTTTCTGCATATTCTTCGCAAAGTTCGGTGGTTTCAGCTTCTATCATAATTCTGATAACAGGCTCGGTGCCGCTTTCTCTGAGAAGTGCTCTGCCGTTTCCGTTTATAAGGGCATTAACATTTTCTTTAGCCGCTAAAACCTCGGCATCATTCATAACTGCAGATTTATCCTTAACTCTCAAGTTCACAAGGTGTTGAGGATACAGCATTAAAGGCTCTGCCAATTTTCCTAACGACATCTTACGGTCGCACATTTCTTCAGCTAACATAATAGCGGTTAAAATGCCGTCACCTGTAGTTGCATATTTCTTTAAAATAATATGACCTGACTGTTCGCCGCCAAGACTGAAATCATTGTTTTGCATAGATTCGTATACAAAACGGTCGCCAACCTTGGTCTGGTCACATTCAATACCAAGTTTCTTAAGGGAAGCAAAGAAACCGCTGTTGGACATAACTGTTGCTACAACTGTATTGCCGTTAAGCATATCTCTTGATTTTAAACGGTTTGCTAAAATATACATCATAGCATCGCCATCAACCATATTACCGTTTTCATCTACAGCAATACAACGGTCAGCGTCACCGTCGAAAGCAAAACCAACATCTAAGTGCTGTTCTTTAACCAAAGCGCAAAGCTTTTCAATGTGAGTGGAACCACAACCATCATTAACATTAAGTCCGTCGGGCTCATTACCGATAACCACTGTCTGAGCGCCCAAGGCGTCAAAAACGGATTTTGCAATCATCCAAGAGGCACCGTTTGCACAGTCAAGACCAATACGGAGTTTTTTGTATGAATTTGATGCAACAGAAATCAAATATCCTACATATCTGTTTCTTCCCGCAGAGTAATCAACAATTTCTCCGATTTTTTCGCGATGTGCCAAAGGTAAATCTTCACCCTGAACACCAATAGCAGAAAGATTACCGTCAATATAAGCTTCTATAAGTGCTGTGGTTTCATCATCTAACTTTTCGCCGTATTTATTGATTACCTTAATACCATTATCATAGAATGGATTATGGCTTGCAGTTATCATAATACCACAGTCAAATTCATCCTGACGAGTAACATAAGAAACGCTTGGGGTAGTTGTTACGTGAAGCATATAAGCATCAGCACCCGAAGCGGTGATACCTGCTACGATAGAATACTCAAGCATATAACTTGAACGGCGGGTATCTTTACCTATTACGATTTTTGGACGGTAGTTTGCTTTGTTACAGCCTGAAAGCGCGGAAGAAAAGTACCAACCTAAGAATCTACCTACCTTGTAAGCCTGCATAGAGGTAAGGTTTAGATTTGCTTCTCCTCTGAAACCATCGGTTCCGAAATATTTATTTTTAACCGGAGTGCCGGCAGGGGAACGGTTTATATCAATTTTGTCGTAAAGCAATTCGTCTGTAGAAACGCTAAACAGTTCGCAAAGTTGTAAAATTTTATCTATCTGTGGCTGAGCCTGGTCCATTTCCCATTTGGAAACTGACTGTCTTGACACAGAAAGTTTGTCTGCTAAAGCTTCTTGGGACAATCCCAAGGAATTTCTCATATTAGTAATTTTCTCACCAATAGTCATAAATGACCTCCTGAATACAGATATTTGAAATATATTCGTTGCCATTCTTAATAATACATTAACTTCTTATAAACCGCAAGCAACAAAACATTGAAATTTCAGCAACTACAGGTTGCAAAAATTGTGCAAAATGACATTTTTGACCTTAAATTTGCAAAAAAATCAAAAAAATGCAAATTTTTATTTACATTTTTGTTTTATAATATTAGTATAACCTATAAATTTAATTGATAAAACAAAAATTTTGCTTGACATTAATATTTAATATGGTATAATGGTTTTTGCGCTATGGTGGATGTAGCTTAGTTGGTTAAAGCGCCAGTTTGTGGCACTGGAGACCGTGGGTTCGAGTCCCATCTTCCACCCCAATCAGTTTAAAGCACACGTGAGTGTGCTTTAAACATAAAATAGCGTCAATTAAATATTGGGGTGTCGTCAAGCGGTAAGACACAGCACTTTGACTGCTGCATTCGTAGGTTCGAATCCTGCCACCCCAGCCAAAAATCCTCGTTCGTAAGAATGGGGATTAACTTTTTATTTATTCGGACTATGTTTTTTACTTTTATGAATTTGCTAAACTATTTTATAATATATTAGAATATTAACCATAAAAAATCAGAAAGGCGAGTTGTATGGAATTTTTAACACTAATGGAAGAATTTAATATTTGGTCGGTAGCGGTTCGTATTGTATTGGCGGCTGTTTTAGGCGGCATTATAGGTTTTGAACGTGGTATACACGGTAGAGCGGCGGGTTTACGTACACATATACTTGTTTGTGTAGGAGCTGCTATAACCGCACTCATCGGAGTTTTTGGGCACGAAGCCTTCGCTAATGGAGACCAGTTTCGTATTTCGGCTCAGGTAATATCCGGTATCGGATTTTTGGGCGTAGGTATGATTCTTGTGCGTAACCGTACAGCTGTAACAGGACTTACTACTGCTGCGGGTTTGTGGACAACATCTATTATCGGTATTGCGGTTGGATATGGCTTTTATGAAGGAGCCTTGATAGCAACGATTATTTGCTTTATATCTGTAACACTACTCGGTCATTTTGAGAAAAAGGGAAAAGATATTTCTAATATCTATCTTGAAATTTCAGAGACTTCTGCTACCGGTGATATTGTAAACAAGATAAGAGGAATTTTTGATACGGAAATTATAGTGAACATTGTTTCACCAAAAAGTACAGCAGTAGGACATATAGGAATTTTAGTTTCTATAAAAGCTTCGGCTATATCTCAAGATAAGATGTTACTTCTCGAAAAAATTGATGGAATTGACTTTTTTGTAGAAGAATGTAACACATAATATAGTTTTGATAAAACACAAAGCCAAACCCTACCTTTAAAAGCAAGGTCGGGTTTGGCTTTTTTAATTCTAAAGCAAATAATAATTTTCTTGAAACTTTAAATAATAATGATAATAAAGATTTATCAAAATATTAACTTTTGGCGTATTGAAAAAACAAATGCGTTGTGGTATAATTTTTTAAAATGAGCTTAAAAGAAAAGGAGGGTTATTATGTTAAAACCTTTTGTCGATTATAGCGGTTTTTCTCTTAAAAAACTAAATGACCCTCGTTTTTCGCATTTGTTGCTGCTTGGCGGGTGGATTATATACTTTATTGTGTTTTTCGCTACCGAGTATTTTATGCCTAACGATAACGGCACAGCGATTCATTGTGCTTTAGATTACCAAATACCTTTTTGTGAGTGGTTTATCATCCCGTATGTCGGATGGTATTTCTTAATTGTAGCATCACTTTTGTATTTCATGTTTTATAACGTGGAAAATTTTAAAAGGCTGCAAATATTCATAATGCTAACCCAATTGACTGCAATGATAATATACATAGTTTTTCCGAACTTCCAACCGTTAAGACCAGAGGTTTATCCGAGAGATAATGTTTTGGTAGATCTTGTAGCACTCATTCAAACGGCGGACACTAATTCTAACGTATGCCCCTCATTACACGTGGCATATTCAATTGGAATAGCTTCAATGTGGCTAAAGGAAAGGACGGCCAAATGGTGGACTAAAACTGCTATTGTGGCATTCTGCATTTTAGTTTGTGCGTCGACCGCCTTTGTTAAACAACATTCGGTTATTGACGGGTTGGCCGCAATACCTGTCTGCATTTTAGCAGAAATTATTTCTTGTAATAAATATTGGAAAGAAAAAATAAAACGTTAGGTTTGCGCCTAACGTTTTTTGTACATAATAAGATATGAGGTGAATCTTATGTGTACAGCCATAACACTAAAAACCAGAGATTTTTATTTCGGCAGAACCTTAGATAACGAGTGTTCATTTTCTGAAGAAATAACGATTGTTCCAAGGAATTTTACTATAGATTTCAGGCATCTAAAACCTTTGAAAGAGCATTATGCTATCATTGGTATGGCTTATAATAAAGACGGTTTTCCGCTTTTTTATGATGCGACGAATGAAAAAGGATTAAGTGTTGCGGGGCTGAATTTTGTAAGCAACGCCCATTATAACGAATGCGATGAAAAAATGTTAAATGTCGCACAGTTTGAATTGATACCTTTCGTTTTGGGACGATGTGCTACTGTGGATGAAGCCGAAAGGCTAATTAAAACTATAAATATTGTAAAAACTCCGTTTAGTGACGATTTGCCTGTAGCAAAGCTTCATTGGTTAATAGCCGACAAAACAAGAGCAGTAACGCTTGAAAGTACAAAAGCGGGGATAAACATTTATGAAAACCGTTTGGGTGTTCTAACAAACAATCCGCCTTTTCCTTTGCAGTTAGAAAAACTTGAGGAGTATAACTTTCTCTCAAATGAAGATAAACCAATAACTTCTAACCAAGATATGCGATACTACAGTAAGGGTACTGGCGCTATCGGACTGCCGGGAGATTTATCGTCGTCTTCAAGGTTTGTAAGAGTTGCCTTTGTAAAGAGACATTCGGTTTGTGAAGACGCCGAAGAGGAGAGCGTAGCACAGTTTTTTCGCGTACTTGGCTCAGTTTTTCAAACAAGGGGCTGCAATAAAACTGAGTACGGCTTAGAAATCACACGGTATACTTCTTGTTGTAACACAGACAAAGGAATATATTATTACACAACCTATGATAATTTACAAATCTCTGCTGTTGATATGCACAATGAGAATTTGAATTCATCTGAAATAATAAAATATCCTTTAATATTTAAAAATAATATATACAAACAAAATTAAAAGATAGGGCATTAGCCCTATCTTTTTTAAAGCAGTTTTTC
>JAZOQF010000136.1:0-4889 GCA_045655905.1 Acutalibacteraceae bacterium
GCGTTCTGTCGGTATTGTCAATATTTAAAGTAACCTCGCAAAAGCCGTGAGGACGACGAATTTCGGTACCACCGAAAATTACATCCTCCATTGACTGACCACGAAGACTTTTGGTAGACTGTTCACCCAGTACCCAACGTACCGCATCGGAAATATTACTCTTACCGCTTCCGTTAGGACCAACAACAGCAGTAATACCTTTTCCAAACTTAAGCACAGTTTTATCAGCAAAGGATTTAAAACCTTGCACCTGTATTGAGCTTAACAGCATTGTTTACACTTCTCTTTCTATTCTAACATTCAAATTGTCAAGTGTTTCATCAACTAAAACACGACAATTAAATCCTAAACTTTCAAGATGCATCAAATTGCATCTTTTCTGACCTATCATTTTAGAAACATCGCTTTTGGCGACATAAATAATGTAACTTCCCTTTTCGGAAATTTTACTTAAAACATCATTTAGCATTATTTGTGACTGACATAATTCGCTAAATGCGGGATGCCAAGGACCAGCTACAAAAGCATCTTCAACTATTGAATGAATACCAAGTCTTATAACCTTGATATTATTTTCAGTAAACATTTTATATAATTTTGATGCTAAGGTTATAGCTTTATCCAAAGTTTGCGGTTTATATATTCCGTCAGCATAAAGTGCAGCTAAATCCGTATCTTCAAGAACTAAAGTAGGATAAATTCTAACAGTATCAGGCTTAATTGCAATGATTTTTTCTGCCGTTTTAATGGTAGAATTATCATTGTCACCATAAAGTCCTGTCATTATTTGAAGACCAAATTCAAATCCAAATTCACGAATAAGTTTAGATGCTTTTTCAACAGCTGCTGAGTTGTGTCCTCGATTGTTCATCCTTAGTACCCTGTCATTAAGACTTTGAGCACCAAGTTCAATCGATGTTACACCATATTCTTTTAAAAGGGTTAAAATTTCTTCGTCAATGGCATCGGGTCTTGTTGAAATTCTAATTCCAGAAACTGTTCCACTTTTTACAAAACGGTTTGCAACCCTTAAAAGCCGTAGCATATAGTTGCGGTTAATCGCTGTAAAGCTTCCACCAAAATACGCAATTTCAGTATTTTCAGGACAGTAATTCGGATTAGTCTGTGCATTCTTAACAGCTATAGCCACATCTCTAACCGTTGGCGCCTTAAAAGTGCCCGTAATGTGTCTTTGATTACAGTAACTGCACTTGTTAGGGCAACCAATATGCGGAACGAAAATCGAAATATTCGAGTGTTTAAGGCTCATAAATTAGCACCCATTAATTGTAAAGCCTCTTTAGCTGCAAACTGTTCAGCTTGCTTCTTGCTTTTACCTTTACCTCTGCCAATTGTGTTTGAATTTAATTTTACCTCAACCTCAAAAACTTTATCGTGGTCAGGACCTGATTCGCCTGTCAAAATATAGGTTACTGATTCTTCAGGATTGCGCTGAATTATCTCTTGTAAAGCTGTTTTATAATCTTTAAAAATCTCATCATCGGTATGTTGTAACTCAGCTTTAATGAATCTCATAACATATTTTTTAGCTTCTTCAAAACCACCATCAAGATAAATGGCTGCAAGCACAGCCTCGAAAGCATCAGCTAAAATGGATGCTCTTTCTCTGCCGCCACCTTTTTCTTCACCCTTACCAAGTCTTAAATATTCGCCCAAATTCATTTCCTTTGAAAACGAACAAAGCGACTTTTCGCAAACAAGCGAGGCACGAAGTTTAGTAAGCTCACCCTCAGGCAGATTTGAAAATTGTTTGTAAATATACTCAGAAACCACAATCGATAACACTGAGTCACCTAAAAACTCCAATCGTTCATTTGAAGAAATGCCGTCGCGAGTTTCGTTTGCATAAGAAGAATGTGTTAAAGCATTGAGTAAAAGCTTTTTATTTTTAAAGCTATATTGCAGTTTTTCTTCTAATGATTTCATTTTAAAATCCTTTAAATTAAATTTTCTGTTATTGTTTCAATAACACCGGTTTTTGTGAAAGTAACGGCTTGCCTTATAGCATTTTTAATTGCCTTTGCATCGGAGTTACCGTGAGCCTTAATAACAGGCTTCTTAACACCTAAGAGTGGTGCTCCACCAACCTCGGAACTATCCATCATGCCCTTTAAAGCATAAAGGTCTTTTTTAATGACTAAGGCAGCAAGTTTGTTAATAATTCTTTTATAAAGAACTCCCTTAACTAATTTAAAGAAAGTCATAGCAGTTCCTTCAATTAGTTTTAAAGTAATATTACCAGTAAAACCATCAGTAATAACAGCATCGCATACACCCTTTGGAATTTCGCGAGATTCAACATTACCTATAAAGTTAATTGGAGCATTCTTTAATAAAGCATAAGCTTCCTTTTGAAGTTCGGTACCTTTAGTATCCTCGGTTCCAATATTAAGTAGTCCAATAGTTGGGTTTTTAATTCCTTCTACCTTTTCAAGATAAACGCTAGCCATTACTCCGAACTGTTCTAACATTTCGGGTCGACATTCAGAATTAGCACCCATATCCATTAGCATATAGTGACCTTTTGGTGACGGAATCATTCCGCCGAGTGCCGGACGCTTTATGCCCTTAATTCTTTTAACAATTAAGGTGCCGCCAACAACTATTGCACCTGTTGAACCTGCAGAAACAAAAGCATCAGCTCTATCCTCATTCAACTCTTTAAATGCCAATGCCATTGAGCTGTTAGAATGTGCTTTTAAAAGCGTAGTCGGTTCATCATGCATTGTGATAACATCATCTGTATCAACAATTACTAATTCACCAAAAAAGGTCAAATTATTATCTTTAATGATTTTTTCAATATCATTTTTATTGCCAGTAAGAGTAATTTCGCATCCATATTCATTAGATGCCATAGCCGCGCCTTTAACAATTTCTAACGGTGCATTATCTCCACCGAAAGCATCAATTACAACACGCATTTTAAACACTCCTAAATATTTTTATACCAATCAAGTGAACGTTCAGCAAGAGCTGAATATCGTTCTTTTTTATCTCTGATTTTGGTTTCTAAAGATGGTAAAATTCCAAAATTTGCTCCCATTGGCTGAAAATCTAATACAGATTCATCGGTTATGTAGCAAATAAGTGCTCCGATCATCGAAAATTCAGGTAAAATAAGTGAAGCAGTACCTAAAATTTCATTTGCAGCATTTATACCTGCAACAATTCCGCTTGCGGCCGATTCCATATAACCCTCAACGCCGGAAATTTGTCCTGCAAAGAAAATGTTTTTATTTTCTTTTAAGGATAAGTTTTTATTCAAAAGACGTGGAGAATCGATAAACGAATTTCGGTGCATAACACCGTATCTCACAAACTCAGCGTTTTTAAGTCCCGGTATCATTGAAAATACTCTTTTTTGTTCGGGGAATTTAAGATTTGTCTGAAAACCTACCAAATTATATAGGCTGCCTTCTTTATTTTCTTTTCTAAGCTGAACAACAGCCCATGGTCTGTTTCCTGTTCTTGGATCTTTAAGACCTACTGGTTTTAACGGACCAAAACGAATTGAGTCTTCTCCTCTTTTTGCCAAAACTTCAATAGGCATACAACCTTCATACACTTTAAAAGGTGTATCAAAATCTTTTAGTGGAGCAATTTCAGCATTAACAAGTTCCTTATGAAAAGCTTCATACTCTTCTCTATTAAAAGGACAGTTAACGTAGTCATCCGTCCC
Source organism: Acutalibacteraceae bacterium (assembly GCA_045655905.1). Lineage (GTDB taxonomy): Bacteria > Bacillota > Clostridia > Oscillospirales > Acutalibacteraceae > UBA737. Next base: position 3,704 of record JAZOQF010000136.1, read on the forward strand.
TTTGCCGTAGCGAGATGCTTTAAAAGCCACCGACATATCAATACTATCAGCAGTAATTATTGGTGCCGCAGCATCAAAAAAACTAAGATTTCCATTTGGAGAAAGTTCAGAAATTTCTTCAGCTAGCTTTCCATCAGTTAAAGGACCAGTTGCGATTACAGTTACACAGTCGGTAGGTATTTTTTCTACAACCTCATTTTTAATAGTAATGTTAGGATGATTTTTAATTTTTTTGGTAATTAAACTAGAAAAAATATCCCTATCAACTGCTAATGCACCGCCTGCCTCAACAGAAGAATTTTCAGCGGCTTCAAGGCAAACAGAGCCTAAAATTCGCATTTCTTCCTTTAAAAGACCTGCGGCAGAGTCGGTGCGCTTGGCTTTAAGCGAGTTAGAGCATACAAGCTCTGCAAACAAGTCGCTCTTATGAGCAGGAGTCTTTTTCAAAGGCTTCATTTCATAAAGGTCGACTTTGATCCCTTTGTTTGCTAATTGCATTGCCGCCTCGCATCCTGCGAGTCCTGCGCCCAAAACTATTGCTTTACTCATCATTTTTTGCCTTTTTGTTTTTTCTTGTAGGACAATCACCATTCATGCAGTAAGCTTTACCTTTAATACCCTTAATTAAATATCCGCCACATTCGGAACATTTTTCACCTGTCGGAATTCCTGGAGCGGCAAAATCACAGTTAGGATAATTTGAACAACCGTAAAATTTCTTGCCTTTTTTGGAAATCTTTTTCAAAAGGTTAGCACCACATTTGGGGCACAATTCTTTTACTTCATCTTCAGGCAACGGCTTTGTGTTCTTACATTTCGGATAATTAGGACAAGCAAGGAACTTGCCGAATTTGCCTGAGCGAATAACCATTTTACTGCCACATTTTTCGCAAACCACATCAGTCTCGGTAACAGGTACCTTTACACGTTTACCGTCAAGGTCATGCTCGGCTTGTTTATGAAGTTTGTCAAAATCTGCGTAAAATTCTGATATTGTCTTAATCCAATCAAGCTCACCCGAAGCGATTTTATCAAGTTTTGTTTCAAGGCCGGCTGTAAACTTGATGTCGAAAATCTTATTAAAATGTTCAACTAACAAGTCAACAATTACCATACCTAAATTAGTAGGCTTTAATGCCTTTTTCTCACGCTCGATATACTCTCTATTCAAAATATTTGAAAGAAT
>JAZOQF010000137.1:0-1769 GCA_045655905.1 Acutalibacteraceae bacterium
TAGTCAATTTTTTTATCTCGCTCGGTAAACATATCCGCATCGTTTTTTAAAAAATCGACCTCTACGGGGGCAACATCGGATGATGTACCATCTTGATTTTCACTCGGAGTATCATTCTTATCGTTTCCGCAACCCGCAAGAAGCGAAAGCATTAATGTTAAAATCAGTAAAACAGATAATATCTTCTTCATAAAATCACCCATTACAATTCTGTGCCGACAGTTTCTTGTTTAGACACAGCAATCTCAAGATTTCCGTTGCGACAGCGAATTTTATCAATCATCTCTTTTTCACGGGTAACGTCACGGAGCATTACGTTGTATGTAAGCTTAAACATACTGCCCATATTGGTGCTCTTAACACGCACAAGATCGTGAGAGGTAGTAAACTCAGAGAAAATATCATCAAAAATGCCTGAGTAATCCAAATCTTCGGGAATAGTGATGGTAAAAGTCTTGAAAATTTGAGAATTCTTTTTGGTTCCAAAATCTAAGCGGTTATAAAGTACAAACATAATACACATAACCGCCGTGAACAGCACCGCAAATCCAAGGTATCCCATACCTGCTATAAGACCTGCGCCCATTGCTAAAAACAAGGTGCAGATTTCCTTTGCCGTGCCGGGAACGCTACGAAAACGCACAAGGCTAAATGCACCTGCCACCGCAACACCTGTACCAACGTTACCGTTGACCATCATAATAACAACGCAAACTACTGCAGGCAGCAGAGCCAAAGTCACAACAAAGCTTTTGGTATAGCGTGTGCGATACATATAGGCAAATGCCATTAAAATACCAATAACGAGGGATGCGCCAAGGCAGAGTAAAAAGTCGGCCACGCTAATGACCGCCGTTAAATCTGTATCAAATAATCCTTTAAATAAATTTTCAAACATTTGTGGTTACCTCCATCATATTATATGAGTTCATTTTATGAGTTTGCGGAAAGATAAGCGTTCTGTACGCCGTTCCGTATTTTGAAAATGGCGTTTTATATATCTTTTCGCGAGACAACACTTCGGTCATCCAAAGCGGAATACCGCCCGAGCATTTTATTTCCATCAGCACCTTGCCTTCGGGCAAAATCGGTGTGCCGTATACATCCGATTGCAAAGACAGATCCTCTTGTCTGCAAAAGATATTATCGTCAAAGGTTATACGAAAGTCGCTACCGTCCTTTGCATAATAGGCTTCTCGCTCATAAGATAAAAATACCGTAGGATGAAGTGTGCCGTAAAGTTCCATAAAATAATCAATTTCATTTGATATTTGCGTGTGTTTATAGGTATGCTTTTCGCCCTGAAGCCATTTCATTGCTTCGTTTTCCGGCAAGTGTATTCTTCGCTTATAGACTACGTGCTTATACTTCTTTTTAAGCTCCACAAAAACCGTGCTATCGGCATCGGCTTTGCTGTAACTTCGTATACGTAGTTTTTCCTTATAGGTCGGTTTCTCAATGGAACGGCGAATTAAAAGGTAGGTGTCCGTATCAAAATAAAGGTTTCGGATAGTAGTTCTACCGTATTTATCAAGCTTCATATGCGGCGCCATCGCTTCAAGAACTCGCTGTTTTTGCTCGAGCGTTAGCATATATTTCAGTTCATATCGTTTAAATACGGTTTGAATCGCCATAAAAAACCTCCTGTACCATGATACAACCATTGTACAGGAGGAAGATTGAAGTTTTATTGAATTTCTTTAATTTTTTAGAGTGTGGGGATCTGCACTCTGAATTCTACGAACCCGTCAAAGCAGTGCACTGTAATG
>JAZOQF010000138.1:0-8570 GCA_045655905.1 Acutalibacteraceae bacterium
AAAGCCTCGGTCCATAAAGGCTTGCCCCATTTGTTCTCAAACACGCTCCAAAACGGGTCATAATGAAGTTCCACACCCATAAGGCGCGAATTTTTAGCCTTTTTGTAAACCTCATCAAAGCGCTTTCGATTTCTTTTGTAGGCATTTCCGTATGCCATGTCCTCCTCGACTCCGTAACGGCTGAAGAAAACAGCACCATCAAAACCATAAGAAAAAACAGTTGCCATAGCCGCAATCATCTGACAGCCGGCAGTGAAATACAAATTATGCGGATAACTGTCCGCCTCATAATAGTGCAAGAAATTATCTATATGTTGCTTGCAATAAAGTGAGTTAAAAAGCATTTGCGGTATGTTTCTGGGCTTTATGCCACCATAATCGGCTCCCTGAATTCTCGAAAAGGGCGTATGCTTGTCACCCGCCATAGCACGGCAAATAGATTCGGTGGAAAATCCGTCAAGTAAGTCCCCACCACTTTGCATTGAACCCATCGGTATTTCGGGGCTTTCCTTGTCAAGCTCTTTTCTGACCTCACTTGCAAACTCAGCCAACACGCCTTTCGAAAATTCACGCCATTTCTTTATGACTTCGACAGCCTCAGGTGTCTTTTGGTTTAAAATATTAGAAAGTTCTTCTCTTTTAAATTTTAAGCCGTATCTTTTTTCAAATTCCTTTAAATGCTCATCGCAAAAGCAGTCTCCCGCAGCCGAAAGGGAATAATCGTCCTCGAAAATTATGAATTTCGGTTTTGCAATTTTCGAAAACAAAGCCACATCACTCGCAAAACGCTTTTTAAAAGCTTCGTTCAAAGGACAGTTTGCAAAAGCATGCTCGGCTCCGTTCGGTTTTACAATGCTTTGAAATTCGGGTGATGTTCCCGATTTTATTGTCAGAAAAAACTGCCAACCGAGTTCAACTTCAAAGCCGGATACTTTTTCTTTTATTTCTTTGAATTTATAGGCTAATTTTTCATAAACTTCCCTAGACGGATAACCCAATCTTCTATAGGTTTTACTCGGTCCAAAAAGCATAAACCTTGTGAAGCCAAATTCTCTGTGCTGTCCGAGTATTTCCTCCACAACCGCATCGGAAGTTCTGCCTTTAAGGTCCATATCTACAGGAATGATAATATCTAATCCTTTATACATAATTGCCACCTCATTTAGTCTATTGCAGCACCGAGTTCCTTAAGTTTTTCTCTTACTGCTTTTGTGTCCACTGTATGTGTATTTGTGCCGGTTTTCTTTGCCACGGCTACCGCAACACCTGCAGCCTCGCCAAGACACGCACAAATCGGCATTATTCTTACCGCCGAATGTGCTTCGTGTTCAGCCGAAATACATCTTCCCGCAACCAACATATTGTCATACTCTTTCGGGAGCAAAGAACGATAGGGTATTTTGTAATACTTGCCGTCGTCGAAGGTATAAATTGTAGTACCTGTTCCGGTCGGATTATGTATATCAATTTCATAGTTTCCGATTGCTATACTGTCCTCAAAATCTACCGTATCTTTAAGTTCATTAGCCGTCAGAATATGTACACCCTTTAATTTGCGACTTTCTCTAACTCCGATATGGTTAGCGATGGATATGATTTCTGCGTTTTCGCAGGCTTTTGAGTTTTCTTTCAAGAATTCAAACATTTCGAGCACCTGACGTCTTGCCTCGATTTCGGCCTTGGTGATTTCAAAAGCATCAACAGGGTTATGTTTTATAATTCTTGTTGTGTTAAGGTGCAAAATATCCTTGCCCAAACCTACAAACGCGAGTATATTCTCCCTCGGGTTTTTGATTTTGCCCGCCTTTTGATGCTCGTTGTACACTTCAAAAAGCCTTGGTCTGTCGGCTCTGAACATTTCAACATCAACATTACTAAGTCTGAAACAGGTGGTCATTGGTTGACAAAGGTTATCACTTTCACGACCAAGCTGATAATCACAACCCGTCATAAATATAAGTTCGCCGTCACCCGTTGTATCAATAAAGAAATCTGCCTCAAACTCCAAGACGCCGGTTTTGGTGGCAACCGATATTTGTTCAACATTTCTAGTGCTTGTCTTTGCAGAAAAAACGGTAGAATGGAACAAAACATCCACACCGCTTTCGGTTATCATATCATCGAAAACAAATTTAAAGAATTCCCAAGAACTTTCCTTAAACTTATAAAACCGCTCTCGCATTTCGGTAAATATACCGTCACTTAAAAGGCGTTTCTCTTCATCCTTTGAGGTGAATGTCATAAAAGGGAAAACAAGACTGTTTGACATGGCTCCGCCAAAATTTCCACTCTTTTCGATAATTAAAACCGACATTCCTTGCCTTGCCGCGCTAACAGCCGCCGCAACGCCCGAAATTCCGCCACCTACTACAATCAAATCATATTTTTTCATAATAACACTCCTTTTGTGTTCAGTATATCATATTACAAAAAATTCTAATTATAGAAATTGCACATTATATTGAAATAATTATACATTTATGCTATAATAATTAAAAAAATGTGCAAAGGATTTAATATGGAACTATCCCCACTTTACTCCTTGATAAAAGGCATTGAATACGGCACGAAACTTCATATAGGCATAATTTTCTTAAAAAACTACGGTAACGAGCTTTGCAAATTGCCTCGTGAGCAAGGTAATCACCGCAGTCCCATGTGTAACTTTTTTAAGACCAAAAACAAAGATTCATACGCCAGGTGCTTTCGTTGCAGCAGATTTGTTCTTCACCGAGTAATAAAAACAAAGCGCCCTATTGAGGGCACCTGCATTAACGGAATTTATGAATACACCTATCCTGTAATTCTCGACGGTGAGGTTATTTGTGTCGTCTTTATAGGTAACATTCTCAAAGACCGTAACCCGTCTGTCAAAAGTCCTTATGACTTCGACGACAAGTTGTTAGACACACTCGAAAAAGACTTTTCAAAAGAACAATGTGAAACTCTTTGCCGTTTAATTGAAGATTATATTTTGCATCTTCTCGAAAATTCACCCTATAACACATTGCCCGTTTTGTCTTTAATAGAAAATATTAAAAACTATATAACCTCCAACCTTGAATATGAGATTAACATAAATCACATCGCAGATATTTTCCACTATAACCCTGCATACCTCGGTCGGCTGTTTAAAAAGGAAACCGGCGTTTCTTTTAATGCTTATGTAACATCAAAAAGAATTGCGAAAGCTAAAACACTACTGCTTGAAACCAACCGCAGTTGCATTGAAATTTCAGCCGAATCAGGATTTAACAATGTGACCTATTTTAATTTGGTATTTAAGAAACACACTAATCTGACACCTGTTGAATACAGACAGAAAAAAGGGGAGCGGTAAAACCGCTCCCTAATTTACTATTTCTTCGCTTTTCTCGCTTTAAACATTTCTACAATGTTTATCATTTCCTCTGAAGGATTTGTGACAACTGCAGATTTAAAAATCTTACAGGGTGGGTTATCAGTAACACTTTCAACAGCCGAAGTTACTGCCGACACCTCACCACTTACAAAAATCAGCACATGTCCGCCACATTTTGTATCACAGGTTTCGAAATTAACCTTGGCAGTTTTTAACATTTGGTCAACTACCACTACACTGTTTATATCTCCAAGAACTTCTACAAGTCCATACGCACCGTATACCATAATTTTACTCCTACTTGTTTATTGTCATTGCAGCTGCTATTTCGGTTCCCTCATCGGGTGCTGCAATAATAGTGTGTGAAACGATTTTTGAAATTGGCTCGGCTGTTTTTAATGCAACCTCCATTGCAGATTTCACATCCGAAACAGTGCCGCGCATTTTCACGCAGGCACCTGCGCCAAGGCGGTTTCTCTCAACCGATTGAATTTTCACATTTGCCGCCTTTGCCGCTGCATCTAACGCTACAAAACAGGCACATTCGCTGTCCAATTCGAATACACCTAACGCCATTTTGTTATATTCGCTCATATCTTTCCTCCACAAAATTATTGTTTATCAACATTTTCATCAATTTTATTCGATATTTCTGCATAGACCGTTTTAATAACAAAAACCAGAAAAGCAAAAAATCCAAAAGAGATGCCCATTATTAAAAATGGTACATAAAATCTTCCTGCGATGAGTGTTATAATCGAAATCATCATACAGAAAAAGGCGATTCGTTTAAAGCAAACCACATTAGCTTCGTGAAAAAGCATATCCTTTGCAACATTTTTGATAATTCTTCTCAGATATAAAAGCACGCCTGCTGCAAACGGTACACAAGGATAACAGGTGACCATTATGATTGCCGGCAACGACTGAGAACGACCCTTTGTTTCTACATACCACGTTACAAACCAAGGCAGCGTCACGGTGCACGCTATAAGCGCCAGAGCGAACAAATTAGTCAACCAATAAGCGAGAGTTAATGCTTTTTTGCTCATACCAATATCCCCTATGAAAAATTCGTATAGTTTCATTATATTTCCTTATACGTTTTTTGTCAATAAAAGTTAAATTATACCTCTCTTATTTTGTTGACAAACCGACCTAAATACATTAATATTATACTATAACTATTTTTGAAAGAAAAGAGGAATCCCAAATGAAAAAGCAACCAATTCTCGACGCTAACGGTAAGCGTAAATTTGGCATTCGCGACAGCGTTGCTTATGCCGCCGGTGACCTTGGATGCAATATGAGTTTTGCACTCAAAGGCACAATGTCAATTTTCTGGACACAGTTTATGGGTATGGACCTTTGGTATGCCCTGTTACTTATTGTAGTTCAGGTTTGGGACGCTATAAACGACCCGCTTATCGGCTCTATCATAGATGCCGACCGTCGCACCTACAAAAGAAACAAGTTCTTGTCTTATATTTGGGCAGGTTCCATTGGCCTTATTGTGGGCGGAGCTTGTTGTTTCCTACCTTTCCCGAATGCACCCACTTGGGCTAAGTTCATAATCTTTATTGCAGGTTATGTCGTTTGGGACGCATTCTATACCGTTGCAAACGTTCCTTATGGCTCTCTTTTATCCCTTATATCCAACGACGTTAAAGACAGAGCATCACTTTCTGCTTGGCGTTCAATCGGTTCTATCTTCGGTAATATGATTCCAATGGTAATTCTACCATTTATCATCTATGACAGCAATAACAACCTTATCGGCGAGCGCGTATTCATTGCCGCTTTGATTATGGGTGTTTTAGGTTTCATTTGCTTCCAGTTTATGATTAAAAACACCGAAATTCGTGTTGAACAGGACGTAACCCTTAACGAAGATGCTCCTAAATTCAACGTTTTAAAGGCATTCTTAAACTTTATCAAAAACCGTCCTGCAGTTGGTGCAACTCTTGCCGCTATGGGTATGTTTATCGGTATGCAGGGTGCCACTACCGCCGTAACCGTTATTTTCCAGTCTTACTTTAAGAACGTTCAAATTTCTGGCGTCGTTCAGTTATTTGCAATGATTCCGATTGTTGTGTTCACTCCTCTTGCTCGTAACGCCGTTGCAAAGTTCGGTAAAAAAGAACTTGCAACCTTTGGTTCTATTGTTTCTATGATAGCAGGCTTGGGACTATTTATTATATTCCCTGAAAACACCAAGCTTGACCTTTTAATTTACATTGTTTGTCAGCTTATCTACAGCTTAGGTCTTGGTATCTACTCAACCGTTTCTTGGGCTATGATGGGTGACGCTATTGACTATAACGAATGGAAAACCGGCAAACGTGAAGAGGGTACAGTTTACTCTTTACATTCTTTCTTCAGAAAGTTGGCTCAAGGCATTGGTCCTTCACTTGTTCTTATTATAATGGTAGCATTCGGCTATGTTGGAGCGAATGAGGGTAATCAGCTTTGGGATGTTGCCGTTAATATGCGTTATATCGTTGCTGCAACCTTTATGTTCTCTGCAATCCTTCAGTTTGTAGGTTTAGCTCTTGTTTACAATCTTGACAAGAAAACCTTGGCAAAAATGAATGCCGAGCTTGGCAGAGGGACAGAATAATTTAAAGTGCACACTATGGTGTCTGATATTTTATCGAACACCTTTTTAAAAAATGTTAAGGAGAATTTTTGTGAGAAACGTTTTAAATCTTAATGAAAATTGGTTGTTTGTCAAAGACAATGCCGATATAACCGTTCGCGACGGCGAAACAGTTAATCTTCCTCACTCCTGGAACGCTACCGACGGTCAGGACGGCGGAAACGACTATTTCAGAGGCTCTTGTCTTTATGTTAAAACACTAAACAAAGCCGAGCTTCCAAAGGCTGACCGCTACTATTTGGAAATTTGCGGCGCAAACTCCTCTGCCGATGTTTATGTTGACGGTGAAAAGCTTTGCCACCACGACGGTGGTTATTCAACCTGGCGTGTTGACCTTACAGAAAAACTTGGCGAGCAAACCGATATTGCCATTGTGGTAGACAATGCGCCTAACGACACTGTATATCCTCAAATGGCTGACTTTACATTCTACGGTGGTTTGTACCGTAATGTAAACCTTGTTTGCGTGGCTGACAGCCATTTTGACCTTGAATACTATGGTGCTCCCGGAATTGCCATTACACCCACTGTTAACGGCAAGGACGCAACTGTTGAGGTTGAGGTTTTTGTTAAAAACCTAAAAGACACTCAAAAGATAGTTTACACCCTTTATGACAACGAGGAAAAAGAACTTGAAAAATTAGAGAGTACCGGCACAAAGGTTACATTTAATATTACTGATGTTCATCTTTGGAACGGCAGAAAAGACCCATATCTTTACTGCTGTGAGGCAGAAATTGTTGAAAACGGTGAGGTTGTTGACAATGTTTGCTCCTCATTCGGCTGCCGCACCTTTAAAATCGACCCCGAGAACGGATTTATCCTTAACGGCGAAGAATATCCTTTAAGAGGTGTGTCCCGTCACCAAGACCGTCTTGGTATTGGTAATGCTTTATTACCTTGCCACCACGAAGAAGATATTGACCTAATTATGGAGATGGGTGCCAATACCATTCGTTTGGCCCACTATCAGCACGACCAGTATTTCTATGATTTGTGCGACAAAAAGGGTCTTGTTATTTGGGCTGAAATTCCCTATATTTCAAAGCACATGCCAACAGGCAGAGAAAACACCATTTCTCAGATGAAAGAGCTTATTGCTCAGAACTATAACCACCCATCCATCGTAGTTTGGGGACTTTCTAACGAAATTTCCATTGCAGGCTCAAGCGAAGATTTGCTTGAAAACCACAGAATACTAAATGATTTGGCACACGAAATGGATAAAACCCGTCTTACCACTATTGCGGCGGTTTCCATGTGCAAAATTGACGACCCATATCTTCAAATTCCCGATGTTGTTTCCTACAACCATTACTTTGGTTGGTACGGTGGAGATACCGATATGAACGGTCCTTGGTTTGACAAATTCCACGCAACACACCCGAACATTCCTATTGGTGTGAGTGAGTACGGCTGTGAGGCACTTAACTGGCACACCTCTGACCCACGTCAGGGCGACTACACCGAGGAATATCAGTCCTACTACCACGAGGAACTTATTAAACAACTTTTCACCCGGAAATATATTTGGGCTACACACGTATGGAATATGTTTGATTTCGGTGCAGACGCTCGAAACGAGGGTGGTGAGAACGGACAAAACCATAAAGGTCTCATTACTATGGATAGAAAGTACAAAAAGGACGCTTTCTATGCTTATAAGGCTTGGCTTTCCGACGAGCCGTTCGTTCACATCTGCTCGAAGAGATATATAGACAGAGTTGAAGATGTAACCAAGGTTACTGTTTACTCAAATCTCCCCGAGGTAGAACTTTTCGTAAACGGCGAGAGCCTTGGCAAAAAGACTGCCGAGGATCATTTCTTCCGTTTTGATGTTCCAAACGTTGGCGAGAGCAAACTCGAAGCTAAGGCCGGCGACTGCACAGACGAAAGCAACATCCGCAAGGTTGACACCATGAATGAGGATTATCTCCTCAAAGAACAGGGCGCCGTTCTCAACTGGTTTGATGTGAACGAAAAGGAAGGCTACTACTCCCTTAACGATAAAATTTCTGATATTTTGGCATCTTTCAGAGGAAAGCTTTGGTTTGCAAAGTTTGGTCTTAAACTTAAAGGTGCTATGTCAAACGGCAAAAAAGGCGAGAAAAAGGAAGCTATGGGCTTTGAACTTAGTGAAGATATGATGAAGATGATGGGCGGATTTACCGTGCTCAGGCTCACAGGACTTGTGGGAATGATGAATCTTACCTTTACAAAGGAAGAGCTATTAGCTATGAACGCTCAACTTAATCGTATTAAAAAACCTCGTAAACTAAGATAAAGGGAGAAAGAATTATGCCAATGCAAATGGGTTTTCGTTGGTATGGCGAAGGAAACGATAAAATCAGCCTTTCCGACATTAAGCAAATCCCGGGAGTTACTAGCATAGTGTGGGCTTTGCACCACAAAATGCCGGGTGAAATTTGGGAAGAGTCCGAAATTGCCGAAGTTAAAGCACAGCTTGATGAGTACGGCTTTAATATGGATGTTGTAGAATCGGTTAATGTTCACGATGACATTAAAATCGGTTTGCCTTCACGTGATAAG
>JAZOQF010000139.1:0-9069 GCA_045655905.1 Acutalibacteraceae bacterium
TCTTCGGTAAGACCGATGATTTCAACTTCATCACCAGCATTTAACTGACCACGCTCAACACGACCGGTAACAACGGTACCACGACCAGAAATGGTCATAACGTCCTCGATAGGCATAAGGAAAGGAAGGTCAGCCTTACGATCAGGAGTAGGAATGTAGCTGTCAACAGCATCCATAAGTTCCTGGATAGGAGCATAAACAGGATCAGAAGGATCATTAGAAGCGCTGTCAAGAGCTTGGAAAGCAGAACCCTTGATGATAGGTGTATCATCGCCAGGGAACTCATACTTATCAAGAGTCTCACGGATTTCCATCTCAACGAGTTCGAGAAGTTCTTCGTCGTCAACAAGGTCAGTCTTGTTCATGAATACTACGATGTAAGGAACGCCAACCTGACGAGCAAGGAGTAAGTGCTCCTTAGTCTGAGCCATAGGACCATCAGTAGAAGCGATAACAAGGATAGCACCGTCCATCTGAGCAGCACCGGTGATCATGTTCTTAACATAGTCAGCGTGTCCGGGGCAGTCAACGTGTGCATAGTGACGAGCATCAGTCTCGTACTCAACGTGAGCGGTGTTAATTGTAATACCACGCTCTCTCTCTTCAGGAGCCTTATCGATGTTTGAGTAGTCTTCGAATGAAGCCTGACCCTTAAGTGATAAGAACTTTGTGATTGCTGCGGTTAATGTGGTTTTACCATGGTCAACGTGACCGATGGTACCAATGTTTACATGGGGCTTATTTCTTTCAAAAGCCTGCTTTGCCATTGTAAATTCCTCCTTAAATGTTTAACTTTAAAAGTTTAAATATAGTTTACCAAATTTTATACTAAATTTCAAGTAAAACTTGAAAAAATTAGTCTTTCTTTGCACGAGTAGCAATAATCTTCTCAGAAATGCTCTTCGGAACCTCTTTGTAACCGTCAGGTTCCATTACATACTGACCACGTCCCTGTGTCTTAGAACGAAGGTCGGTAGCGTAACCGAACATATCGCCGAGAGGTACTCTTGCGTTAATCTGCTTAACGCCTGCTCTGTCCTCAAAGCCTTGGATTTCACCACGACGAGAGTTAAGGTCGCCGATAACGTCGCCCATATACTCTTCAGGAACAAGAACAGTAACCTTCATGATAGGCTCTAAAAGAACGGGGTTAGCTTTTCTGCAGGCCTCTTTGAATGCCATAGAACCGGCAATCTTAAATGCCATTTCAGAAGAGTCAACTTCGTGGTAAGAACCATCATAAAGTGTAACCTTAACGTCAACTACTGGGTAGTTAGCAAGTACACCTGCGTTAAGTGAACCCTTAATACCTGTATCAACAGCAGGGATGTATTCCTTAGGAATAGAACCACCTGTAACAGCGTTGATAAACTCGTAGCCCTTGCCGGACTCGTTAGGCTCAAGAATAATCTTAACGTGACCGTACTGACCGGAACCACCGGACTGACGCTTGTACTTGGTTTCGTGGTCAACCTTCTGACGGATTGACTCTTTGTAAGCAACCTGAGGAGCACCAACATTTGCTTCTACCTTAAATTCACGAAGCAAACGGTCAACGATAATCTCAAGGTGTAACTCACCCATACCAGCGATAATGGTCTGACCGGTTTCTTCATCGGTATAAGCCTTAAAGGTCGGGTCTTCTTCAGCAAGCTTTGCCAAAGCAACGCCCATCTTTTCCTGACCAGCTTTGGTCTTAGGCTCGATAGCAACACGGATAACCGGCTCGGGGAAGTTCATTGACTCCAAGATAACGGGATTCTTCTCGTCACAAAGAGTATCACCGGTGGTAGTGTTTTTAAGACCAACTGCAGCGGCAATATCACCTGCATAGCAGGTTTCAATATCTTCACGATGGTTAGCGTGCATCTGTAAAATACGGCCCATACGCTCCTTGTTACCCTTTACAGAGTTGTAAACACCGGCGCCTGAATCAACAGTACCGGAATATACACGGAAGAAGCAAATCTTACCAACGAATGGGTCGGTAGCAATCTTAAATGCAAGAGCAGAGAATGGCTCGTTGTCATCAGAATGTCTTACCTCTTCCTCATCGGTATCAGGGTTAATACCCTTAATAGCTTCAACGTCTGTAGGAGCAGGCATGTACTCAACTACAGCATCAAGCAAAGGCTGAACGCCCTTGTTTCTGTAGGAAGTACCACAGCAAATGGGAACCATGCTGTTTGCGATTGTTGACTGACGGATAATTTTCTTCATTTCCTCAACGGAAGGCTCTTCACCCTCGAAGTATTTTTCCATCAATTCTTCGTCTTGCTCAACAATGTGCTCGACGAGTTCTGTATGGTACTTATCAGCAAGTTCTTTCATATCGTCAGGAATTTCTTCAATTCTAACGTCTTTACCAAGGTCATCGTAATAAACAACAGCCTTCATTTCTACTAAGTCGATAAGTCCCTTAAAGGTATCCTCACTTCCGATAGGAAGCTGAATCGGAACACCATTACAGTTAAAACGTTCTTTAACCATGTCAAGAACACGGTAGAAATCGGCACCCATGATATCCATTTTGTTAACGTAAATCATACGTGGTACCTTGTATTCATCAGCCTGACGCCAAACGGTTTCAGACTGGGGTTCAACACCACCCTTTGCGCACAAAACGGTTACAGAACCGTCAAGTACACGGAGTGAACGCTGAACTTCAACGGTGAAGTCAACGTGTCCGGGAGTGTCGATAATATTGATACGATGGTCTTTCCAGAAGCATGTGGTAGCAGCAGAGGTGATTGTAATACCTCTCTCCTGCTCTTGCTCCATCCAGTCCATGGTGGCACCGCCATCATGAGTTTCACCCATCTTACGGTTAATACCGGTGTAGAAAAGGATACGCTCAGTAGTGGTAGTCTTACCAGCATCGATGTGAGCCATAATACCAATATTTCTTGTCATATCAAGAGATACTTTTCTTGGCATATTAACCTCCACTCCGCATTAAGCGGAAAACATTAAAATTCGTCCAGAATTACCATCTGTAATGTGCAAACGCTCTGTTTGCTTCTGCCATCTTATGTGTATCGTCACGCTTCTTAGCAGCGCCGCCAATACCATTAACAGCATCCATAATTTCACCTGCAAGACGCTCCTTCATTGTTCTTTCGGAACGTGTGCGGCTATAGGTTGTTAACCAACGAAGACCTAAGGTCTGCTTTCTTTCGGGTCTAACCTCAAAAGGTACCTGATAGGTAGCACCACCCTTACGGACAGCCTTAACCTCTAACTGAGGCATAACATTTTCCATAGCCTCTTCAAATACTTCAATTGGGTCTTTACCTGTTTTTTCACTGATAATGTCAAACGCACCGTAAACAATCTTCTGTGCTACACCCTTCTTACCGTCAAGCATAATGTTGTTGATAAGGCGAGTAACAATCTTAGAATTGTAGACAGGGTCTGCCAATACCTCTCGTTTAGCAATAAAGCCTCTTCTTGGCACTTTGCTTCCCTCCTTCATAGTAATGATATCATAGGTACTCGAGTAATTCCCGTTGCACCAAGCAAAAGGCACATTATATATATAATAGCCACTGCTCGGAATGCAGTAGAGATTTTCTCAATTCAAATTACTTTGCACCTGCTTTTGGACGCTTTGCTCCATACTTAGAACGGCTCTGCATTCTGTTTGCAACACCCTGAGTATCAAGAGCTCCTCTTACGATGTGGTAACGCACACCGGGAAGGTCCTTAACACGTCCTCCACGAATAAGAACAACGCTGTGCTCCTGCAAGTTATGACCGATTCCTGGAATGTAAGCTGAAACTTCGATTCCGTTGGAAAGACGTACTCTTGCAATTTTACGGAGAGCAGAGTTAGGCTTCTTAGGTGTAGAAGTCTTAACGGCTGTACAAACGCCACGCTTCTGTGGAGAGTCATTGTCTGTAGCTGTTCTCTTCATAGAGTTGTAACCCTTTAAAAGAGCGGGAGCCTTAGCCTTCTTCTCAACAGTTTCACGTCCGCTGCGAACCAACTGGTTAAACGTAGGCACTGATTACTTCACCTCCTGTTTTTAATGTAGCTGCGTAAAATAAGCCATATTTTCGCATGCTAAAATAGTGTACCACAATATTCTCCCAATGTCAAACATTTTTTTACATACGAAATTATATATTAAATAATATTATTTACAACACTTTTGTTAAAAATGCCGAAAATGTAATTTTTCGCAAAAAACACTTTACAACTTTATCTTAATAAAGTATAATAACACCATAAACTTTTAACAAAAGGGGTTAATTAAAATGAAAAAACTTATTGCAATTCTAATGGTACTTTGTATGGTATTCTCATTTGCTGCTTGCGGCAATGACAAAACCGTAGTTGTCGGCTACACTATTTATGAGCCTATGAACTACAAAGATGCTGATGGCAACCTTGTTGGTTTCGATACCGAACTTGCTGAAGCTGTTTTTGAAAACTTAGGTTATGAAGTTGTATTCCAAGAAATCGTTTGGAAGAGCAAGTACACCGACCTTGACTCCAACACCATCGACTGCGTATGGAACGGATTCACTGCAAACACCGCTGATGATGACGGTATTTTAAGATCCGAGAAGGTTGACTTCTCTTACAACTATATGGAGAACCTCCAAGTTGTTGTTGTAAACAAAGATTCCGGAATTGCTAAGGCAGAAGACCTTTCGGGCAAATTGGGAACAGCTGAAACAGGAAGCGCCGGCGAAGCTTATGCAAAAGATTTCAAGGGCACCACATTTAAAGGTTTCGGCAAGCAAACCGATTGTCTCTTTGAGGTTGTATCCGGAACTGCTGACTTTGCTGTTGTAGACGCTCAGTTGGCTAAGAGCTACTGCGGCAAGGGCAACTACAAAGACCTTACCATTGTTGAAGATTTATCAAGCGATGTTGAATACTATGCTATCGGCTTCAAAAAAGGAAGCGAGCTTACCGCTAAGGTTAACGCTGAACTTGAGAAATTGGCAGAAGACGGCACTATCACTAAACTTGCTAAGAAATATGGTGTTGAGAATACCGCCATCATCGACTTCTCAAGCCAAAAGTAATACGTAATTTCGGAGAATATTCATGACATTTTTAGACGTCACACTCTTTTTGCTTGACGGCTTCAAAATATCGTTACTAATCTTTGCGGTGACACTGCTTTGCGGTGCACCGCTTGGTTTACCTATAGCCTTTTGTTCTATGAGCCGTTTCAAGCCAATTAAAGCCATATCTAAGGTATTTGTTTGGATTGTAAGGGGTATTCCTCTTATGCTCCAGATTTTTATTATCTACTATGTACCGGGTCTCCTTTTTCAGACACCCATATTTGCACAAATCGACCGATATATGTCAACCAACTTTGGTATGGTTGATGCCGGCAGAATAACAGCTGTTTTAATCGCTTTTGTTATTAACTATGCTTGTTATTTTTCCGAAATTTATCGTGGCGGTATTGAAAGCATTTCAAAAGGACAGTATGAAGCAGGTTATGTTTTAGGTCTTACCAAGGGACAAATTTTCAAAAAAATCATACTTAAACAGGTGGTTAAGAGAATAGTTCCTCCTATGTCCAACGAAATTATAACCCTCATTAAAGATACTGCTCTCGCTAACTGTATTGTAGTTAGTGAAATCATAAAACAAGCAAATGAGCTTGCTGCTACAAAAGCTTTGATTTGGCCGCTTTTCTACACAGGTGTTTTCTATCTGATATTCGTAGGAATACTTACCATTATTCTTGGTAAGGTCGAGAAAAAGCTCGACTACTTTAGGTCTTAAGGGGTGAAAAGAGAATGTCAATTTTAGAGGTTAACAACATCAAAAAAAGTTTCGGCAAAACCGAAGTTTTAAAAGGCATCTCCTTTTCCCTTGATAAAGGCGAGGTTTTATCAATAATAGGTTCATCGGGCAGCGGCAAGACAACACTTCTTCGTTGTCTTAATTTCTTGGAGTTTGCCAACGAGGGTACTATTTCGGTAAATAATAAGATTATTTTTGACGGTGCTTCCCAAAAAGAATTAACCGAAACCGAAATCAGAGACAATCGCCTACATTTCGGTCTTGTTTTCCAATCTTTTAATCTTTTCCCACAGTACAATGTTTTAGAAAACATAACCCTTGCCCCCACCCTTTTGAAAAGGGGCACACCGGAGGAAATCGAGGCAAAAGCCAAATCTCTCATAGAACGAGTCGGTCTTATTGACAAAATGGGCAACTATCCTTGCGAACTTTCGGGTGGCCAGCAACAGCGTGTAGCTATTGCACGAGCTTTGGCTCTTGACCCCGAAATTCTTTGTTTTGACGAGCCAACGAGTGCGTTAGACCCCGAACTTACCGGCGAGGTTTTAAAGGTTATTAAAGACCTTAAAAACGAAGACAGTACAATGATAGTTGTCACCCACGAAATGGAATTTGCTCGCAACATTTCCGACAAGGTCATATTTATGGCAGACGGAATCATTGAAGAAATGGGCACACCCGAAGAGGTATTCTTAAATCCCAAATCCCCAAAAACCAAAAGCTTTTTGCAAAAAGATATTGAAACGGTGAACTGAAATGGATAAAAATAAGCTTACCGATGAACTTTTTGAGCTTATTGCATCACTCGAAACCGCAGATGACTGCAAAAAGCTTTTTGCCGATATGTGCACACATAAAGAGATTGAGCAAATGGCAGACCGCATATATGCAGCTCGACTTTTGCTCAGCGGCAAAACCTACAATCAAGTGACCGAGGAATGTGACATTTCCTCTGCCACACTCAGCCGTATTTCTCGTTGTGTACAATATGGCGAGGGGTATAATAAATTTTTAAAATAGCCCTTGAAAAGATAGAAATATATGTTAAAATATATTAAGAAATTTAAATGAGGAGATTCAAAATGGAAAAGACAGTTTTAGTTGAAATTTCTGCACGTCACGTTCACGTTTCGAAGGCTGACCTTGAAACCTTGTTCGGCGCAGGATATGAATTAACAAATAAAAAGGACCTTTCTCAGCCGGGACAGTTCGCTTGCGAAGAAAAGGTTACTATCGTAGGTGCTAAAGGCTCTATAAAGGCTTCTATTTTAGGACCTGTTCGTCCTGATACTCAGGTTGAGTTATCATTAACCGATGCCCGTTCAATCGGTGTTACCGCTCCCATCAGAGAGTCGGGCGACATCAAAGGCACCGGCGCTTGCAAGCTTATAGGTCCTGCAGGTGAGGTTGAAATTGCTGAGGGCGTTATTGCCGCTAAGCGTCACATTCATATGACCGTTGCTGACGCTGAGAAATATGGTATTACCGACAAGCAGATTGTAAGCGTTAAAATCCCAACCGAAGGCAGAAGCCTTGTTTTCGGCGATGTTGTAGCAAGAGTAAGCGACAGCTACGCACTTGCTATGCATATTGATACTGACGAAGCAAATGCCGCTTGTGTTCCCGGCAGTTGCACCGGTATTATCCTTGACTAAGCCGGTCGGACTTTATATTCATATCCCCTTTTGCCTGAAAAAATGCAACTACTGTGATTTTTACTCGGTAGCATTAACGGACGATTTTAAAAGGGAATATAAAAAAAGGTTAATCGAAGAAATAAAACAATGGGGCGCCAAACTCGGTCGCCCCATTGATACTATTTATTTCGGCGGCGGCACGCCCTCTCTGTTTGCAGAGGAATTGCCCGAAATTATGAATGCTATCAAAGGTTCTTTTGAGATTTGCGAAAACGCAGAAATCACTATGGAAATGAACCCTGCTGACAATTCCGAAGAAATGCTAAAATTCGCACTTAAAGCAGGCGTGAATCGTCTTTCTGTCGGTGCTCAGAGTGGTGATGATGAGGAACTAAAAGCCTTAGGTCGTCGACACACCGTCGAACAAACTGTTAAAACCGTCGAACTCGCAAGAGGTTTAGGGTTTAATAACATTTCCCTCGATATTATGTTGGGACTCCCCGGTTCTGATCATAAAACACTCGAAAAAAGTCTTGAATTTATAACAGATTTAAAGCCCGAACACATTTCAGCATATATACTGAAAATCGAAGAAAACACCGTTTTTCACAAGATTTACGATACTCTTTCTTTACCTGATGATGACAAAACAGCAGAACAGTATTTTCAAATGTGCGACCACCTTAAAAACAAAGGTTACGAGCATTACGAAATTTCAAATTTCGCAAAACCTCAGAGGACAAGCTGTCACAATTTAAAATATTGGAATCTTGACGATTATTTAGGAATAGGCCCCGGTGCTCATTCGTTTTTAGATGGCAAACGTTTTTACTATGAGCGAAACCTGACCTCTTTTTTAAACGGCACTTCCCCCATTCCCGACGGCATCGGCGGAACAAAAGAAGAACAAATAATGTTAGCTTTACGGCTTAAAGAAGGACTAAAGGTTGATTTTAACCCAAGACTTTCTAACAAATGCAAATTATTAGAGAAAAATGCTCTTTTAACAGTAGATGATAACCGCATCATTTTAACCGATAAAGGAATGCTTTTATCTAACAGTATCATAACAGAAATTATGGAGTGTATGTAATGAAAACTCTAAGAATTCATCTTATCAGACACGGAACTACTGACGCTAATATATTAGGTCAGTATATCGGCTGTAAAACCGATACTCCCCTTTCCCCCGAAGGACTAAACGAACTAAGACTTTTAAAGGAAAATATTGATTATCCCGAGATAGACTGTCTTTATTCAAGTCCGTTGCTTCGTTGCCGTCAGACAGCGGCTGTGCTTTTCCCCGAAAACGGTGTTACGGTGGTAGAAAACTTGAAGGAATACGATTTCGGAGATTTCGAGGGCAAAACTGCAGCCGAACTTGAAAACGATGCTTCCTTTTTGTCGTGGGTATCAGGCAAATCTTCCCCACCAAACGGAGAAGATAACACTGATTTTATCAAAAGGCTTTGCGTGGCACTTCAACAAATTGTTATTGATATGATAGAAAAAGGCAAGAGCGAAAGTGCTGTTATTATGCACGGTGGTGCTATTATGATGCTCTTAGGTGCTACTGCTGTCCCAAGACATCAGGCAGTAGAATGGACAGCAGATGCCGGCAGAGGTTATTCCCTACTCATAACCCCGTCATTA
>JAZOQF010000140.1:0-6601 GCA_045655905.1 Acutalibacteraceae bacterium
TATAACGCGGCTTGCTACGCCCTTGTTAGGGATGAGTCCCTAATACCCTCAAAGATTGGAGTTTGTTATGAACAATACTTTTTTGAAAAATTTAGCTACCTTTCAATTTCGCGCAATGATTTATAGCACCACAGATTTCAACGAAATACTGACCGAAATTCAATCCGGTAATAAAATGGCTAAGGTAATTGCTCGTGAAATTCAGCCAATGGTAAATGAATATAAGAATACCAATGCCTTAAAAAAGTTTTTCCTGCTTTTGAAATATATTATATTAGGCAACAAAAGAGCCAAATGTACCATCCCTGATGAGGCACTAGAGTCTTTTGCCAGAGTAATCCTTCCAGATATATATGCATTCTTTGAAACTGAAGAAGGACAGAGGGAATATGAAGAATGGCTTAAAGAGGAAGAGAAAAAAGAGAAAGAGCAGAAAAGAGAGGTTTAATTATGAAAATTCTTGTGTTAGGAAATGGCTTTGATATCGATCATGGATTGCCTACGAGTTATATGGATTTTCTAAATTTTTGTAATTATATTGTTGATATTGAAAATCCAGATACCATATATTTTTCTAAGTTGAAAGAACAGCAAAAGAAATACGCTGAGATGATTAAAAGTTCAAATGAGATAAAAGATACATTTCTGTGTCTCTTAAAAGGGAATCGATTGTTAAATTATTTTAACAATCGACTTGCTAAGCAAGGCGAAAACTGGATAGATTTCGAAAGAGAAATCAAAGGGATCATAGGAGAGTTTAATGATATTGAATTGAAATTAAAAGAATCAAATTCATATAGTTATACAACTGGACCTGAACACAAAGTGCACCAAATATTAGAAGATTTGGGACTGAGTTATATAGATCGGGAAAAGTGGAATGAAATATCTCTTGCTTCAACGCGCAAGGATTTAGCTTATTCATTAAATCAATTTTCCAGAGCTTTAGAATATTATGTTTCGGTATTTATTAACTCAACGCCGATAAGTGGTTCGGCGCCAGACATCGTTAATTTTGCTCCGGATAAAGTTATCTCTTTTAATTATTCTAACACCTACGAGCGAACATATGGTGAAATTCGTTGGAGGGAGGCAGTTGAGCATATACATGGTTTTGCATTAGATACACTTTCAGAAACATCTAATATTATTTTAGGAATTACAACAGAAGGGTTATCAAACAAAAATTATTATGTTGAATTTGAGAAATACTTTCAACGTATAACTAAAAAGACCGGTGGAGATTACAGAAAATGGTTGCAAGCTAGAAAAGGGATAAATGAAAAAAATGAAATTATGTTTTTTGGGCATTCCCTGGATTTTTCTGATAGTGATATAATTAAAGATTTGGTTTTTGATGAAAAGGCTATTATTTATATTTATTATCATAGTGAAAAGGCATACCAGCAAATAGTTGCAAACTTAATAGAAATTATGGGCAAAGAAACATTGATAGACTTTGTTTCTGGGGAAGATCCTAAAATTCAATTTATTTTTCAAGCAAAATATCAAGAAAGCAATAGTGCCGGTGTTGAAATCACTAAAGACATTGGGAAATTATATCAATTATACAATTACAGTTTAGCTGAAATAAAAGTTATATTAGATGGAATAAAAGAAAAAATCAAGTCTAAAGATTTATATTACTTTTATTCACAAAGAAAAACCATTGGCCTTTTTGAAGCTTTAAAATATCGTAATATTGAATTTGCGAATTTAAAAGATTTTTTTGGAATATGTAAGGCGTTAGATATTGAAAAAGACAAAAATGGCAAAGTGGACTATATATATTCAGAAGAGTGGGATGATCCCGTTCCATGGGGTGAAACTCCTTGCCACAAAGAAACTGCCGAACTTGTGTCTGCTATTAATAAATCCAATAAAGAACGATATGAAAACTCGCAAAAAGAATCATTTCCTCACAACATTTTGGCATTAACTTCCAGTGAAGAAATAAAGAACTGTCTGATTGATATTTTTTACCAAGAGAATCCAACAACACAATATTGGGATGAGTTGCGTGAATTATTAAACAAAGTATACGAAAACAAACTTTTCGAAAAGGCTTTTAAGCTTATTGAAAAAGAAAAATTACCACTACATGTAGAAGTTAAATTCAAACATTTTGTTTCAATGTATGATGAAGCAGTTTTCAATATACAGTACAATAGGCATTTAGCCGAAACATACAAAGATGAGGCGGAAGGTGCAGAAGACTATTAAAAGGCGGAGAGGGTGACCTCTCCGCCTTAACTTTTACCACAAAGCTGAAATTTTAGTTATCTATAAATTAATTCGTTATTGATGATTTCGGTGGCACGCTGTTTGATGTTATTCATTCGGCGCACTCATTCCATTTGGTCGGAGGCTTTCAATTCCTCCGTGATGTTCTCGGTTTTCTTATACTGCACCATAAGATTATCGAACATATCTTGCGCTTGGACGTTTATATCATACAGATAGGAATTGAGTTTGCCTTCGGTTTGCAATCGGGTATAGGTAGCTTTTCTGCGAGATTTAAGATAATCTAAATGCTGCATACCCCACACACCAATTTCTTTTGTTTCGACTTCCGGTAAAGTGAAGCAAGGCAAATAATAATCACCGTTTAATTCATACCACAAGCCGTTGGATTCATCGTAAATATACTTTTTCATATCAGTTGTCCTCCCATAAGAAATCGCTAAAGGGAGCACTAGCGCTGATAAAGGTATCGTAGGTGAACTTTGCACCGAGTCTGAAACCGACAATGAAACTATCGAGGTTTGATTCTCCGTTCACCACGCTCCAAGCGTTGACGTGGTCGAGAAACTTGCTCTTTTCTTCGCCTTTGAGTTTGGCGGTTAAGTATTCCTCGGTTTCGTTAAGGGTTTGCATTTCTTTCATTACCGCTTTGCTCTGTTTGATGCTACGAGCTTGTGGATCAATATTGCCATAGTAAAATTCTTGAATAAAGTCTTTCATTAAACTAACCTCCGTTTTTCTTCGGATTAGAATAACGAATATAAAGAGAAAATCCGAACTTTTCGCCTATTAGACGTAAGTTCGGATTTCTTTCATTTGGCTGGGGAATAGGGATTCGAACCCCAACAAACAGAGTCAGAGTCTGTCGTGCTACCGTTACACAATTCCCCAAAATTTTGCAACAATATTATTATATCCTTTTTTTTCTTAATGTCAAGAATTTTTTAAGTTTTTTGCAATATAAAATTAAAACAGGAGCAAACCCTTAAAGGTGCTCCTGTTTTTTGTTTGTTGCCGCGTTTTAATCTTTTCTCCACACCATTTTATTAACAACACCGGTGTAGCTTTGAATGATTTTAACAACCTTGGTTGAAACATTTTCTTCTGTATAATCAGGAACGGGAATTCCATTGTCGCCGTTAACATTCATATCTACGGCGGTGGAAACTGCTTGTAAAAGGCTGTTTTCAACAATTCCCGCAAGAACAAAGCAGGCCTTATCCAAAGCCTCGGGACGCTCGGTTGATGTTCTGATACAAACGGCAGGGAAAGGGTGACCTACACTTGTAAAGAAACTTGATTCTTCAGGTAGTGTTCCGCTGTCAGAAACAACGGCAAATGCATTCATCTGAAGTTTGTTATAGTCGTGAAAACCAAGAGGCTCATTCTGTATAACCCTTTTGTCAAGTTTAAAGCCCGACTTTTCAAGACGGTTGCGGCTTCTTGGATGACAAGAGTAGAGAATAGGCATATCGTATTTTTCTGCTAACTTGTTGATAGCTGTAAAGAGACTTAAAAAGTTCTTTTCAGTATCAATGTTTTCCTCACGGTGAGCAGAAAGAAGAATATATTTTTGTGGTTCAAGACCTAATCTGTTAAGCACATCACTCGTCTTGATTTCTTCAAGGTTTTGATGCAGCACTTCTGCCATAGGTGAGCCTGTAACATAGGTACGTTCTTTTGGCAGACCACATTCGTGAAGATAACGGCGTGCGTGTTCGCTGTAAGCTAAGTTGACATCTGAAATAATATCAACGATACGACGGTTGGTTTCTTCGGGTAGACATTCATCCTTACAACGGTTACCTGCTTCCATGTGGAAAATCGGTATGTGCAGTCTTTTAGCGGCAATAGCTGAAAGGCAGGAGTTGGTGTCACCTAAAATGAGCAACGCATCGGGTTTAATCTCATTCATAAGCTTGTATGAGCAGTTGATTATATTACCGACAGTAGCGCCCAAGTCATCGCCCACAGCATCCATATATACTTCAGGGTCTGAGAGTTTCAAATCCTTAAAGAAAACTCCGTTGAGATTAAAATCATAGTTTTGTCCCGTGTGGGCTAAAATGGTATCAAAGTAGTTTCGGCATTTGTTTATAACGGCAGACAAACGGATAATTTCAGGTCTTGTTCCCACAATTATCAGAAGTTTTAATTTGCCGTTGTTTTTAAACTTAATATCAGAATAATCAGTTTTAATGTTCATATTATTCTACCACCTCAAAAAAAGTATCGGGATGACCGGGGTCGAATTGCTCGTTTGCCCACATCACTGTAACGAGATTTTCGGTTTCGCTTAGGTTTATTATGTTATGGGTATATCCGGGAAGCATATGGACGGCTTCGATTTTGTCACCGCTCACCTCGAAATTAAGCACTTCATCGCTGCCGATTTTGCGCTGTTGAATGAGACCCTTGCCCGCAACCACAATGAAAAACTCCCATTTTGTGTGGTGCCAGTGCTGACCTTTTGTAATACCGGGCTTTGAAATGTTAACACTGAACTGTCCGCATTTTTCGGTTTTAAGAAGTTCGGTAAAACTTCCTCTATCGTCAACATTCATTTTGAGTTCGAATGAAACCTTGTCCTTTGGAAGATAACTTAAATATGTGCTATATAGCTTTTTGGCAAAGGAATTATATGGAATTTCAGGCATAATCAAGGTGCCTGATTGTGCTTTGAACGAGTCTAACAAATCAACAATTTCACCCAAGGTGACCTTATGTGTTACGGGAGCGGCGCAGTATTTACCGTCCTTACACAAAACAGTATTGATGCCATCAAAGGTACAACGATGCTCTTTGCCCTCAAGAGCGTCAAGCATTTCGGTTATAAGGTCATCAATGTAAAGCAGCTCGAGAGTGACACCAGGGTCATTAACCTGAATTGGCAGGTCGTTGGCAATGTTATTGCAGAATGTAGCCAGAGCCGAGTTGTAATTCGGTCTGCACCATTTACCAAACAGGTTAGGGAAACGGTATACAAGCACTTTAGCGCCTGTTTGCTCGGCGTATTCGAAACTTAAATCTTCGCCCGCTTTTTTGCTGCGTCCGTATTCGCTGTCATATCTTCCGATACAGGTTGCCTGAATTGATGAAGATATCATAACAGGACAAGCGTTTTTGTGTTTTTTAAGAGTGTTAAATAAGGCGTTGGCAAAACCAAAATTGCCGTGCATAAACTCCTCGGTATTTTGAGGGCGATTAACTCCTGCAAGATTAAAAACAAAGTCGCATTTGGAACAGTATTCGTCCAACAACTGAGTATCGGTGTCAATATCGTATTCGTAAATCTCGTTGATATTAAGGCTTGGTCGAGTGCGGTCCTTTCCGTCACGAATGTTTTTTAAGACTGCACAGAGATTTTTACCAACAAAGCCGTTGGCACCTGTTACAAGTATATTCATATTATTTATTTTCCTTTGCAAGCTCTTCTTTGATATATTCAAGAGAGGCAATTTTAACCTTGGTTTCTTCAACTGTTAAAAGCTTGGTGTTGTTTGAGTTAAACTCTGTCAAAGTATTGCGTTCCTTGTCGCCCAAGATAAAGTATTTATCATAGTTAAGACCACGATTATCACAGGGCACACGGTAGAAATTGCCCATATCAATAGCAATAGCACATTCTTCGTTGGTAAGGAGTGTTTCGTACATTTTTTCGCCGTGGCGAATACCGATAACCTTAATGTTTTCCTTGTCACCGCCAAAGAGTTCGCATACAGCCTCGGCCTGTGTCTTGATTGTGCAAGCAGGAGCTTTTTGAACGAGAATATCACCCGATTCGGCATTTTCAAACGCGAACATAACAAGGTCAACGGCCTCGTCGAGCGACATAATAAAGCGTGTCATATCGGGGTTAGTAACGGTAATAGGATTGTTGTTTTTGATTTGGTCAATCCAAAGGGGAATAACGCTTCCTCTTGAACACATTACATTGCCGTATCTTGTACAGCAGATTTTTGTAGTTTTTGTGGTTTTTGCCTTTGCAACAGCAACTTTTTCCATCATAGCTTTAGATGTTCCCATCGCATTAACGGGATATGCCGCCTTGTCGGTGGAAAGACAAACAACATTCTTAACACCCGCTTCAATAGCAGCGGTGAGCACGTTTTCAGTACCTAAAACATTGGTTTTAACAGCCTCTACAGGGAAGAATTCGCAAGATGGAACCTGTTTTAAAGCTGCAGCGTGAAATATGTAATCCACTCCGTGCATAGCGTTTTTCACAGAAGAGAAATCGCGCACATCTCCGATATAAAAACTGATTTTATCAGCCACATCAGGCATTTTAACTTGAAATTCATGACGCATATCGTCCTGCTTTTTTTCGTCACGTGAAAAAATACGAATTTCTTTA
>JAZOQF010000141.1:0-6576 GCA_045655905.1 Acutalibacteraceae bacterium
GCCAAGATATTTTTGAATGCTTTTCACCTTGGTTGGTGACTCAACTATTAAAAGCTTAGACATATATATCCTCCTGAATTAATCACATTTTTCGTACATACCACCCGGAAGCGCTCTAATCAAAAATTCCATTTCAAGCTCAGTTAATGCTGAAAGCAATTTATTAGGATCTAATCCGGTATTAATAATTTCTTCCGGCAAAAATTTTTGCTTATCTATACAATTATATACTATTTTTGCCTCTTTGGAAAGACTAACATTGAAATTTTTTGAAATATTTTTTACTGATTTTTCATCAGATGCAGAATTTTCAATAATTTTCTTGTCATAAGCCTTTTCAATATCAATTTTATCAGGAAAACGTGCAATATATTCACCAAAAATATCCGATAAATCCACTATTGCTTTCGCACCATCTCGTAACAGTGCATTAGAGCCTTTATATTCCTCTTTGTCAGGCGCCCCGGGAATAATAAAAACATCTCTTCCCTGTTCGTTTGCCAACTTTGCAGTAATCAATGAACCACTTACGGTTGGAGCCTCAACAACGACAGTGCCCAAAGATAAAGCCGATAAAATACGGTTTCTAATTGGAAAAGAAAATTTAGTCGTATTTGTATTTGGCGCAACCTCGCTTATAAGACATCCCTTTTTAGCTACTTCATCGCGCAGCGGTTTATTTTGTCTTAAATAATCGCTGTCGATTCCACAACCCATAACTAAAACTGTTACTCCGCCCGATTTCAAAGCACCGGCGTGTGCGTAGGTATCAGTACCTAATGCCCCACCACTAACAACAATAAAACCGGCGCGTGCCAAACGAAAGCTTAAAGAGTATGCCGCTTTTTTGCCGTACTCGCTCACCTTTCTCGGTCCTACAACGGTAATTGCAGGTGTATTATTAAAATTAGGCAATTTGCCTTTAACAAATAACACTAAAGGTGGATTATATATCGCTGCAAGGCATGTTGGATAACTTTTATCGTTAATACCAATTATATCTATTTTTTTAGTGATACAATAAGTTATTATATCGTTTGCTCTTGATAAAGAAATTTTAGAAAGTTTTGAAAGCTCGGTTTTTGTAAATACATCAGAAGATGCTCGTTCGTCAAGTGAAGCATTATAAATTCTTTGCGCTGTGCCGAAATATTCCAATGCTTTTTTGGAACGAGGATTACCCGGACCCATAACTTCGTTTAGCCAAACTAAGTATTTCATTTCATCATTTCCCAAACTGCAATGGCGGCAGCCACAGATGCATTAAGCGATTCTGCAGTTCCGTCCATCGGAATTGTGATTTTGTAATCAGAAGAACTAATGGTATTTTCCGTTAAACCATTACCTTCGTTGCCAATTAAAACAACAGAGCCTTTAGAAAATTCAACCTTGTTAATAGGTGACGCTTCAGAATTAACGACACAAGCGAAACTTACAAGCCCTGCATTTTTTATGTCAGAAATAAAATCTTCTAAAATTATAACAGGAATTCTAAGTAGCGTACCCATTGATGCTCGAAGTGATTTTGGTGAATAAGGATCACAACAGTTTTTCGAAAGCAAAATACCATTAACGCCAAGCGCCTCGCAAGTTCTCGCGATAGCGCCAAG
The DNA here is from genome assembly GCA_045655905.1 of Acutalibacteraceae bacterium. Classification (GTDB taxonomy): domain Bacteria; phylum Bacillota; class Clostridia; order Oscillospirales; family Acutalibacteraceae; genus UBA737. The sequence goes on from JAZOQF010000141.1 coordinate 1,611, forward strand.
ATTTGATGGGTCTTGCAGATTTTCAAGACCAACGAATTTGCCTTGTTTAAAATCAACGTCTACCTTTGTAGGTTTCTTAGCTAAAACAATTATTCCCTGAGGAGTATCAGTTTCGCTTATTCTTTTAAATAGGCTATCAGGCAATATAAAACATTCTGCAGAAACGTTAGAAAACTCAGAGATTTCACTACGATATTTCTCCATAGCGTTTTTTGAGATAATTAACTTATCAAACCTAATTCCATTGTCAAAAGCATCCTTGCAAATTCGCAAACCTTCTAAAACGAACAGGCCGTTTTCTTGACGTTTTTTTGATGAATTTTGCAATTCGGAAGTAAGCTTAATAAGTGAATTTTCTTTAGATGTTATCTCTTTAAAGTCACGCATCTGCACCGTTTTCCTTTCATATAAAAATGAAAAATTCGCCCGAGAGAAAAAACTCGGGCGAGTTATAAATTATTTTTCGAGCGCTTTTTTAGCAGCCTTAACTAAGGTTTCAAAACCTTTAGCATCATTAACTGCTAAGTCAGCAAGCATCTTACGATTGATTTCGATACCAGCCTTGTTAAGACCATTCATAAATGTAGAATAGTTCATACCATTCATCTTTGCAGCAGCAGAAATTCTGGTGATCCAAAGACGACGGAAATCACGTTTCTTAAGTCTACGACCAATATAAGCGTAGTTGCCGGATTTCATAACGGCTTCTTTAGCGGTTTTAAATAACTTAGACTTTGCACCAAAGTAACCTTTGGCAAGTTTTAAGACTTTTTTTCTTCTTTTGCGTGTTGCTAACGCACCTTTAACTCGTGCCATTTTACTTTACCTCCACTTAATTTTCCTTATTTATAAGGAATCATTTTCTTGATAGCTGCAACATTTGTTACGTCTGCAGTAACGGTTTGGCGAAGATTTCTCTTGCGCTTGGTTGTTTTCTTGTTGAGAATGTGAGACTTGAAAGCATGTGCACGCTTAACCTTGCCGGTTTTGGTGAGTTTAAAGCGCTTTTTTGCACCACTATGTGTTTTAATCTTAGGCATTTTTATTCCTCCCTAAATAATTTACAAATTACTTGCTATTTTTTGGAGCCATAAACATTATCATGTTTCGGCTTTCCATTTTAGCAGCCTTTTCAACATTTGCTACTTCACTGCAGTAATCAGCGAAACGTTCCATAATTTCATAACCTTTATCGGGATGACCAAGTTCTCTACCTCTAAAACGAATAGAAAATTTAACCTTGTTACCATCTTTCAAAAAGCGAACTGCGTGGTTAGCTTTGGTTTCAAAATCGTGAGTATCAATACCCACACCAGTTAAACGGATTTCCTTAATCTCTATAACCTTTTGATTTTTCTTAGCTTCTTTTTCGCGTTTTGCCTGCTCAAAACGGTATTTACCGTAATCCATTATTTTGCAAACGGGCGGCTGTGCATTCGGCGAAATGCAAACTAAATCCAAATCAGCAGCATACGCTGCCTCTAAAGCCTTTGAAACAGGAATTACACCTAACTGAGAACCATCAGCCGAAATAGTGCGAACTTCCTTGAATTTAATTTCTTCGTTAATAGTTAGTTCTTTACTGCTAATGTTGACACACCTCCAAAAAATTAGCAAAATAGCCTTTTAGGCTAAAAAATAATGCGTGGACGCTATTGCACCCACGCAAAAAGATACCCGTTCTGAACGGAAATCTTATTAACCCTTTAAAAGAAACCGAGGGTGAGTCGCATAGGCGTCTACTTCATTGTGACTACTATTATACACAATTCTCCCGATTTGTCAAGGTTTTTTTACAAATTTTCACCACCGTAAAGCCAATCGGAATTTTGGAACATACGAAAATCGACAAATCTTGGAGGATTATCGGTTGATAACCCTTTGGCTTTTTGGATTTCCACCCATAAATCATAGGTGATTGTTTCACCCTCACGTATATCCGGTACGATTAAGCCATTATCGTCAAACAATATTTTTTCGGCTGTTTCAACATCACCAATGTTTACTAAGGCGAATGCATAGTATGCCTTACATCTTGGTATTGCTCTCAATTCATCACTCATTGACTCATAAATTTGTTTTGTAAGGTCAAAAGTTTTGTTTTCATAAAGACAGCGCATTACAGCCTTAGCAAGCGATATATCACTCGGCAAAATCTCGAAAGCTTTCAGTATTAATTCTATCTCTTTTTCGTGCTGATTAGTATCACGTTTTAAAATTGCCAAAGCGTATAAAGCCCAGGCTGAAGTTTGTAATTCCAAAGATTTGTTTAATGCAAACTCAGCTTGCTCGTATTTTTCTTCTATAAAAAGATTTAGTCCAAATTGATACCAAGCAAACCAATTTTGTGAATCTTTGCCCTCGACTGCATTTTTCAACAAATCAGTCCACTCAGGTTGACACATATAAGAAACGGGCGGCAACACCGGGTTGTGTTCGCCGAGAGTTCCCTCTTTAAGCAGCGATAACCAAGGTATTTGCTCATCAGATATTTTTCCAAAATCTAAGTGAGATGTCATTTCAGGTTCTTCACTCAAACGACGTCTTTCTTCCTCTAACGCGCCCCAACCGTCTGCACTAAAGAGTAGTTTTGCAGGAGATTTTGACATCTTCTTGGTTTCCACAAGCAACTTTTCTAAATAGTCTTCTGTGAGCAAATCATTAAGTCGGTTTTCTGCCTCCTCTTTAGCAAGACTCCATTCGCCATGAATCTTACTGCTATCTGTTTGGATAGCACCATAAGCTTCTACCCATTCCCAAGTGGTGTTTGGGGGCATTGGCAAGCATTCATACTGTGTCTGAGCAATACCGGCCTGTATTTCGTTATAACTGCCACTTTCATTGTCTGCAGTTAAGAAATTTTTCCACTTATAACCGCCGTTACTCTTTCCCCAAACAAATAATTTCCTTCCTCTTAAGCGTTTAGTGGAGGTTTGGACTAAACCGTATCCGTCCTTATTAACCTGGCAAATATAACGACGCTTTTCTTCGGGAATATTCCAAAAATAATCAATAGCAATAATATTACGGAGTGGATATGTAATATCAATGCCGTTGTACATAGGAACAGCAATTTTTACAGGATGTCCGTTTTTAGAGGTGAAAGTATTCTCAACAGGTACCACTACCCTGTTACCTTCTTCATCAGATACTGCGATATTACTCCACCAGTACATCGGTACAACATCAAAATGTGGATTTATAATCTTTGTACGAGCGTATAAAAATCGGGAATCCTCGGGTAAGAAAAAATCAATTTGATAAACTACCGCACGCACACGTTCAAATTGATAAAAGCGAAGTACGGGTGTACCGTCATCAAGTTGAGTTTGTGCTGTGTGCATCAAATCACATGTAAATGGATTATGCCCCATAAAACCGCAATTCCACTCAACGCCGCCAGACATCCAAGCGTTTCGTATTGATAAATTGCACGGACGAACAACGCTGTTAACATACAAAAGTTCTTTATTATTTTTCTTGTCAAAAAGAGAGTGCAATTTTCCACCGAAACCGGGCAAAAAAGTAGCTTTCAAATAATCATTTTCCAAAACAATTATATCGTGTTCTTTAATCTTTAATTCACGAGAATAATTGTCTTGCGCCATATATGGGAAAGCATATTTAACGTTTCCGTAATTAACAAACAAACCATCATCTTCTGATAATTCAAAAACCTTTTTTATTGGACCTAATCTTGTTTTTTTGGCAATTTCAGGCAATGTGCTAACACCATTAAAATCAGCGCTTGGCAGCTTGATTTTTTCAATTCTAAACTCTGTCATAAAAACTCCCCCAAAAAGCAAAAATAATCTTGCGTTCATAGTAACATTCAAAATTTTATTTGTCAAGAAATATCGACAAAAAACCGTTACAGAATGACATCTGTAACGGTTTAAAAATTTAAAAATTATGCTGTTTTCTTATTAACAACTGTTTTAATTACAAACAAGGTTGCAATTGTGAGGATTACGGAGAACGCAAGAGAAATCAAAACGTTTTGAACAAAGCCTGCGAATATGTAGCTCACAAAAGAAATCGCAGCAATAGTAATCGCATACGGTAACTGAGTTGATACGTGATTAATGTGGTCGCATTGAGCACCTGCGGAAGACATAATTGTTGTATCAGAAATTGGTGAGCAATGGTCACCACAAACAGCACCAGCAAGACATGCAGACATACTCATAATTCCGAGAGCACTATTAACATCGAAAATGCTAGTAACAATAGGAATTAAGATACCAAATGTTCCCCAAGAGGTTCCTGTTGCAAAAGCAATAAGGCAAGCAACAATGAATATGATTGCAGGCAAGAAGTTGTTAAGACCACTTACGCTTGACAATGCATTGTTAACAAATGTATCAGAATCCAAAAGTCCGGTCATATTTTTAAGGGATGTAGCCATTGTTAAAATCAAGATAGCAGGTACCATAGCTACAAATCCTTTTGGTATGCAAGCCATTGCATCTTTAAAGGAAATCAGTCTACGTGCCACAAAATAAACAATAACGAAAATTAAAGCAATAATTCCACCCCAAGGAAGACCTACAGTAGCATCGGTGTTAGAAAATGCATCAACAAATCCTAAAGACTTATCATAATTTGCAGAAGCAAATACCCATTCTTCACCCATACATCTACCCACATAGAAAAGTGCGTATACACAAACACCAATAAGAACTACAATCGGTAAAATAAGGTCAATTACTCTTGCCTTATCGGTTGCGGGTGCCTCTTCTTCATCGTTTGCTGAAACAGTACCAGAGGTAAACAAGTCGCCGTTTTCAGCATTGATTTCGTGAAGTCTCATCGGGCCATAATCAAATTTCATAAGAGTTAAAGCAATTATGAATACAAAGGTCATAAGTGAATAGAAATTGTAAGGAATTGCTTTGATAAACATAGAAATGCCGCTTACACCATCAGGTGCATATTCAGAAACAGCAGCCGCCCATGAAGAAAT
>JAZOQF010000142.1:0-14773 GCA_045655905.1 Acutalibacteraceae bacterium
AATTTCATTGAGCCTTTTTTTCTGTAAAAAAATCTAACGTTTCTCAAAGCAAACACCCTCCCCATAACACATTGCACCACAATTAGAACACTTTTCTCGGCAGTTTGGTGTGGTAGTATTTTGATGAGCTAATTTATTCTCATTCACAAGGAAATTCTTGGTTACTCCCACATCAATATGCTCCCAAGGTGTAGTCTCATCATATTCGCGGCATCTGTTAGCATAAAATTCGGGTGACAGACCACATTCCTCAAAAGCCTTGTACCAAATTTCGGGCTTAAAGCACTCGGTCCAACTGTCAAACTTACATTCCATTTTATATGCCGCTTCGATAACATCACCCATTCTTCTGTCTCCTCTTGCAAACGCACCCTCTAAGAAGGATGTGGAACTGTCGTGGTAGCTAAGTGATATTTTCTTAGTTGTTATGGAATTCTTTAAAAGTTCCTGACGGCGGCGAATTTCATCGAGTGAAATCTGAGGTTCAAACTGAAACGGAGTAAACGGCTTTGGCACAAAGGTAGAAACGCTAATCGACACATTAACACTCTTGCCCTTTGGTTTGTTTGGCATAGAATAAAATTCGTTTACAATTCTCTGTCCTAAGTTTGCAATACCAATTAAATCCTCGTCGGTTTCGGTGGGCAGACCTAACATAAAATAAAGTTTTACAGAGGTGTAGCCACCCGCAAAAGCAGTACGGCAGGTGTTCAAAATTTCTTCCTCGGTGAGATTTTTGTTTATAACATCACGCAGTCTTTGCGTACCCGCCTCGGGTGCAAAGGTAAGACCGCTTTTTCTAACGTGCTTGATTTTTTCAAGCAGTTCGTCCGAGAAGTTGTCAATTCTAAGCGAGGGCAAAGAAAGACTTACGTGATTTTCGTCTGTCCACTCTAAGAGATTATTAAGCAAAGGCTCAATTCCTCTGTAATCACTTGTACTAAGTGAAGAAAGCGAAATTTCGTCATATCCCGTATTCTCGCATAGACATTTTGCTTGGCTGTTTATTGTATCAACACTCTTTTCCCTGACAGGACGATAAATAAACCCTGCCTGACAAAAACGGCAACCACGAATACAACCTCTGAATATTTCCTGTACCGCGCGGTCGTGAACAATTTCAATAAAGGGCACTACGAATTTTTGGGGATAATGGGATTTGTCCATATCCTTAATAATTCTCTTTTTTATAGTAGTCGGAACATCATTTTGAGGCACCAAGGCCTTTAGAGTACCATCCTCATTGTACTCATCTTTATATAAAGACGGAACATAAATACCCTCAATTTTAGAAGCAGCCAACAAAAACTCCTGCTTTGTAGCGCCTTTTTTCTTATATTCCTTGTACAGGTCGATGAGCTCCAAATCGACCTCCTCGCCTTCCCCGATAAAGAAAAGGTCGATAAAATCGGAAAGTGGCTCAGGATTACAAACACAAGGTCCGCCCGCAACTACTAAAGGAGATAAATCTTTTCTGTCCCGTGACCTTAGTGGCAGTCCTGCCAAATCCAACATATTAAGCACATTTGTGTATGCCATTTCATACTGTAAGGTAAACCCGATGATATCAAAATCCTTTATGGGGTCACGGCTTTCAAGGGCGAAAAGAGGAATATTATTCTCTCTTAAAACCTCCTCGAAGTCTACCCAAGGAGCAAAAACACGCTCGCACCAAATATCATCTCGGCTGTTGAACTGTGAGTAGAGTATTTTCATTCCTAAGTGCGACATACCTATTTCGTAGGTATCAGGAAAGCAAAAAGCAAAGCGTACATCCACTTTTTTCTTGTCCTTTATAACACTGTTAATCTCACCGCCCGAGTATCTTCCCGGCTTTTGAACAGAGAGTAACAGTTTTTCAAACTGCTTATTATCCATTTGAATTCTCCGTTTTTAATATTCTTTAGAAATTATACTCTATTTCGCCTTTTCTTTCAACTAAATTTTAATGATAACCGATACAAAAAGATAAATTGCAACAATGTAAACCGAAATGTTAAGCCGCCCCTTGATTGTTAGCGTGACAGCAAAAAAAGTGACTATACCCGCCAAACATAAAGTAATTATTCTTAATACGAGCAACGCTTTGTTTACATCGTATTTCTTAGCGAGCAACGAGAAAAGTGCAGTTCCTCCATCAAGCCCTGTCACCGGCAGTAAATTAAATATACCAACTATTAAATTTATGAGAGAAAAATAAAGTACCGTTTCATTTTTGAAAGCTAAAAAATTTACATAAAGCGTGATGAATAAAACCAAATTAACAATAGGACCCGACAAAGCAATTAGTATATCGTTTTTATATTTCCCGTTAATGCTTCTCGTAATCTGTACCGAGGCGGGAATAAGTCTTATGCTTTTGGGTGCGCTTTCAAGCAACCACATTGCAAAGAGATGTCCCGACTCGTGCATTGCCACCGCTAAAATGACGGGTAATGCCAGTCCTGTTTTATCGGTTGCGAGCATAACCGATATAACCGACACAAACAAAAAAGAAACATATATTTCGGTGTTTAAAAGTTTGAATTTCACCCTATCACCTCTTCTACACGAGTGTCCGCGGTGATTTCTAACAAATACCATTCTTTGAGATTCTTATACTCACCTTTAAAAAAATATTTAAGCGTTAAAACCGACAGAAAAATTAAAATTACACAAATCGCCTGAGTTATCATGATATTTATATACATATTTTCCTTAGGAGTGAAATCATCCATTTCTTTTGCCACCTTGTAAATCAATAAATATTATGGTACAATAAAATATATTATTTTTTAGGATGATTTTATGCCCTTTTTACCTATAACTAAGAAAGAAATGCTGTCTTTGGGATTTGACACTCCCGACTTTATAATAGTGACGGGTGACGCTTATGTTGACCACCCAAGCTTTGGTACCGCTATAATTTCAAGGGTGCTTGAAAGCAAGGGCTACAAGGTGTGCATTATCCCACAGCCCGTTTGCGATGATGATTTCAAGCGTTTTGGTAAACCAAGGCTTGCTTTTCTTGTGAATTCGGGTAACATTGATTCAATGGTGGCCCACTATACCGCAGCCAAAAAGCGCCGAAATGATGATGCGTATACTCCCGGTGGAAGAGCGGGCAGACGCCCCGACAGAGCTGTTATCGTGTACACTAAAAAACTACGTGAAATTTACGGTGATGTACCGATTGCCATTGGCGGAGTTGAGGCATCTTTGCGCCGTTTTGCCCATTATGATTATTGGGACGATGTTGTAAGACCGTCAATTTTGCTTGACTCCACCGCCGACCTTTTAATGTACGGTATGGGCGAAAAGCATATTATTAAAATTGCCGAGCGTCTAAACGGCGGCGAGAAAATCGGCGATTTAAAGGATATCAAGGGCACCTGTTACGCCGTTGACAGTAAAGATTATGTGCCGATTAAGGGCGCTGTCGAGTGCGCCTCATTCGAGATTGTAAAGGAATCTAAAAAGCAGTATGCTATTTCAACACGTATTCAGCAAGAGGAACACGATGCTGTGCGTGGAAAGACCGTAATCCAAAAAAGCGGTGGAAAAATAGTAATTCAAAACCCACCCGAAATGCCACTGACTACTAAAGAAATGGACGAGGTATACTCCTTGCCATTTATGAGGGATTATCATCCATCGTACGAGGTATTAGGCGGTGTACCCGGAATTGCAGAGGTTAAATTTTCACTAATTCATAACCGAGGTTGTTTTGGAGCTTGTAATTTCTGCGCCTTGGCATTCCATCAAGGCAGAAGTATCTCGGTCAGAAGTCACGAATCGGTTATTGATGAAGCCAAAAAAATCACCCAAATGCCCGACTTTAAAGGGTATATTCACGACGTGGGTGGACCTACTGCTAATTTCCGTTCGACCTCTTGTGACAAACAACTAACACACGGACTTTGCCCTGACAAAAAGTGTTTGGCGCCAACTATGTGCCCTGCTGTCAAGGTGGACCACAGCGATTATTTAAAACTCCTTAGAGAATTGCGTGCTCTTCCAAAGGTTAAAAAGGTGTTTATCCGTTCAGGTATTCGCTTTGATTACCTTATAGCAGACGAGGATGAAACATTTTTCAAAGAGCTTGTAACCCATCACACAAGCGGTCAGTTAAAGGTAGCTCCCGAGCATTGTTCCGACAATGTACTGAAATATATGGGCAAGCCTAAAATCAGTGTTTACAAAAAGTTTGAAAAAAGATTTTATGAGCTTACAAAGAGTATTGATAAAAAGCAGTATTTAGTGCCATACCTTATGTCCTCCCACCCGGGAAGCACCATTAAGGATGCGATTGAGTTGGCACTTTTCTTAAAGCGAAACCACCTGCACCCCGAACAGGTACAGGACTTTTACCCGACACCAGGGACCGTTTCTACATGTATGTTCTACACAGGACTTGACCCATATACCTTAGAGCCGGTTTTCGTTCCGAGAACTCCCGAGGAAAAGGCACAGCAAAGAGCATTACTGCAGTATTTCAAACCTGAAAACAAGCAGATTGTTCTATCAGCCCTTAAAAAATGCGGTCGTTTTGACCTTATAGGCACAGGTGAAAACTGCCTTGTTGCAGATAGTACAAACCGAACACAACAAAAACCTCAAAAAAAGAAAAAAACCATACGAAATATCCATAAAAAAAAGACCCGTTAATGGGTCTTTTTTTATTTACATCATTTTAAGTTTTCTGCTAAGTTCTGCAATTGGGAAACCTACAACATTGAAATAATCACCCTTAATGGCCTTTACAAAGAGTGAGGCTTTACCCTGTATTCCGTATCCCCCTGCTTTGTCATAGGGCTCTGAAGTATTTATATAGTTTTCGATTTCTTCTTCACTCAAAGGATAAAATTCCACATCTGTTGTTACCGAAAACGAATTAACAACACCGTTTTTAACAATAGCACAGCCTGTGATTACCTTATGTGTCTTGCCCAACAGCATTTTTAACATTTTACGTGCATCATCTGTGTCTTTAGGTTTACCTAAAATCATATCCTCTGCCACAACACAGGTGTCGGCACCTATCACGATACTGTGGGGATGCTTTTCCGCAACCGACAAAGCCTTGATTTCAGCAAGATATTCAGCTGTCTTATCGGCAGAAATATCTAAAGGGACATTTTCTTCACAATCGGACGGCACAACACTAAAGTCATTCGTTATTACAGCCAACAATTCCTTGCGCCGAGGTGATGCAGAAGCTAATATAATATTTTCTTTCATCTTAAATAAATCCCGCCTCGTTTAATTTACTGTCCTCTATATGCTTATTATACTCAGCAACAGCAAAACGCACGTGTACTGCGTAATAGGTTAATAGTAACGGCAGAGTAAATAGCAAAGGTAACATTAAAATTGATAACAAAATCCAACCTGCACTCGCTACCAAAAGACCTATAAAATCAATGGACGATTTTCTGGCAATAACTGAAGAAAGATACATTGCTTCACCAACATCAATATTACTGTCAGCCACAAAAAGAAAAGGCGCAATATAGAATTTGAGCATTATAAAAAGCACAATTACAGAAGAAAGATTTAATAACAATCTGCTATAATAAGCCAAATTCGCAGTCCATACAGGAGTGGCGGAATTAAACAATTCAAAAACAAAACCTTTCGACAGCAAAAACAGTAAAATTGCCGGAATGTTAAGTACCAAAAGCCAAAAAACAATTCTTAATACAAATTGAAAAATCAGTTTTAAGGACTTTACATAAAGTTCTTTGCTCGAAAACAAATAGAACACGGCAAGTGGCCTGTCGGTTACTGAAAAAAGCATTCGCCAAACATATCTTAGAAGACCTAAAAAGAGGGGCAAACTTAAAAACAAAAACGCAGCGACAGATATAATCGCAGCCACAACTTTACCTGTAATTATTACTAAAAGCTCAGATAGGATAATACAAAAAATCCAACTAAAAACAAACACAGAAGATACTGCCAAAACCTTTAAAAAGTTACCTTTTAATGCAGTTTTAGCAGTCAACTTCACTACATTACTTCCAACAGACATTGAAATCCTCCACTAAAGTATAGTAAGCTTGGCGAAATTTGCCATAATCTTTTTAGTGCCAACATTATTAAATGCTATTTCAAGCATTGTGTCAGGTCCCATAGGGGTGACCTTTATTATCATTCCCTCGCCAAATGTCTTGTGCGAAACCTGTTGACCTACTGTATAATTAACACTTGGCGCAGTCGGTTTGCTTGTAATATAAGAACTGGCCATTGGTGTAACCTTAGTTTTCTCGGGCACAGCATAAGAAACTTTATTGTACGAATATCCAGAGTTATATGAATAGCTCGATTGAGAAGATGAACAGTTGCAATAGTCCGTAGGTATTTCCTTTAAAAATCTTGACGGCAGATTTCTCGTCGTGCTTCCAAACATCAAACGCGAAGAGGTATTCGTAATGGTGAGATTTCTTTTAGCCCTTGTAATTGCAACATAGGCTAACCGTCTTTCCTCCTCAATTTCTTCGGGTCCACCGTATATCGACTGATTACCGGGGAAAATCCCCTCTTCAAGACCTACAAGATATACATTCTTAAACTCAAGACCTTTGGCAGAGTGAATGGTCATTAAAACCACCCTGTCACTCTCGGCATCTAATGAATCTATATCGCTGATAAGTGCTAACTGTTCCAAGAAATCCGACAATGTAGGCTCATCGTTTTCAAGCTCATACTGAGTAATGTTAGATGCAAATTCCTTAACGTTCTCAATACGGTCAATTCCTTCGTCACCCTCGTTTTCCAAGGCTCTTATATATCCCGAAAGTTCTAACACCTTTTGGAAAAGCTCGCTTATGGGTAACTGTTCAGCAAGAGTAGTGAGTTCATCAATTATATTGCAAAAGCCTTTAAGTTTTACAGCCGAGCGTGACAAAGCCGGATAATCATCAGCATTGCTGATCACCTCGTACATTGAAATACCCAATTGATTTGCAATTTCGGCAATGTTATTAACCGTGGTGTCGCCAATAGAACGCTTTGGCTCGTTTATAATTCTTCTAAGTCTTATATCGTCCTTATTGTTGTTAATCAAATGAAGATATGACACAACATCCTTAATTTCCTTGCGGTCGTAGAACTTCATTCCACCGATTATCTTATACGGCACACCGCTTCTCGCTAATACATTTTCAATAGCATTAGACTGAGCATTCATTCTGTAAAGTATGGCGTGGTCGCTATACTCGGCGCCTTGTTTTATGTTATCAAGTATACCGTCCACAACAAAACGGGCTTCTTCCCTTTCGTCAAGTGCTGTATGTACAGTAATTTTTTCACCGTCACCATTATTTGTCCAAAGGGTTTTTCCTTTTCTGCCACGGTTGTTGGCTATAACCTTGTTTGCGGCATTCAAAATATTAGAGGTTGAACGGTAGTTTTGCTCAAGCCTAATGGTTTTTGCGTTTTCGTACTCGTCCTCAAAATTAAGAATATTCTCAATGGTAGCGCCTCTGAAACGGTAGATACTCTGGTCATCGTCGCCCACAACGCATATATTATCACGCCCACTTGCCAAAAGGCTTACAAGGGCGTACTGAGCATAGTTTGTGTCCTGATACTCGTCCACCATAACATATTTAAACTTGTTTTTATAGTAATCAAGTACATCTGCGTTTTTATCTAAGAGTTCCACAGTGTTAACTATCATATCATCAAAGTCCATAGCATCTGCTCTTTTTAAAGCCTTTTGATAGAGGCTGTAAAGTTGTGCTATGGTTTTTTGTCTGTGGTCAAAACTGTTTTGAGCCGCAAACTCTTCAGGTGAAATCAGCTTGTCTTTAGCAAAAGAAATTGCCGACAAAGCACTTTTATGAGGTACAAATTTTTCGTCAATATTATGTTCTTTCATAATATTTTTCATCAGTCTGCGTTGGTCGTCGGTATCGTAAACCGTAAAGTGCGAGGTGTAACCCAAACGCTCAGCATTACCGTGGTAACGTAAAATCTTACCACAAATCGAATGGAAGGTGCCTGCCCAAACGCCTTCACCCTCATCTCCTAAGCGTTTCACAATTCTTTCTTTCAGTTCACCCGCCGCTTTATTGGTAAATGTAATTGCTAAAATCTCCCAAGGCTTTACGGGGGTTATAGCAAAAGCTCCATTCGGAAGGTCATTTATTACGCCATTCAGATAATCATTACCTGTCTTAATGTCGAAATCGGCAAAATCGGGAACAGTAGTGCAATTATACCCTGCGCCAAATTTAACAAGATTTAAAATTCTGTTTACCAAAACGGTAGTTTTTCCGCTGCCTGCACCTGCAAGCACCAAAAGAGGACCGTCAACATTTGTTACAGCCTCAAATTGACGGTCATTCATATTACTAAAATATTTTTTTATAACCTCTTGTCTTAAAGTGGTATAATCCATTATCTTTTCCAACCCACCAGTTCTTTTTCACTAAAAAATGGTTTTATCTAACCATCAGCATTATATTTATAATTTTACTATTTTTACGGCTGTTTGTCAAATAAATAAACTGTTAATAAAACACTTGAATTGAGCCTCAAAAAATGATAAAATTTCAGTATGAAGTTTAAGGAGAAAGATGATGAATACTGTAAAAATTCTGCACTGCGCGGATGTACATATCGGAGCTGAAGAAAGCTTCTTAGGAATAAAGGCAGAATCACGCCGCAGAGAAACCCTTTTAACCTTTGAAAAAATAGTTGATTTGTGCCAAGAAAACGAAGTACAGGTCTTGTTGATTGCGGGCGACCTTTTCGACTCTAACAACATACCTAATAGTTTTTTTGAATCGGTCATTTCGAAAATCAAAGATGCTGCCGATTTAAAGGTTGTTCTCGTTGCAGGCAACCACGATTTTCTCGCCTCCCGTTCACCCTTTTTGAAACCGGGGCTCCCACAAAATCTTTATATTTTGAAGCCACAAGAAAGTTGTATTTCATTCCCTGATTTGAATCTTAATGTGTACGGTCGTTCCTTTGAATCGGCATTCTTAAAAGGGAAATCCGCTCCCGACCTTGTGGCCACCGATGACAGTATGATTAACATTTCTCTTATCCATGGCGAACTTACAAGTGATTTATCATCTAACTACAATGCAATCACAAGAGAATATATCGAAACCTCAAAAATGGATTACATCGCTTTAGGTCACATTCATAAACGAAGTGATATCGGCAAAATTGGCGACACTTATTTTGCCTACCCCGGATGTCCTGAGGGTCAAGGCTTTGACGAACTTGGACTAAAAGGTGTTTTGATGGGCGAAATCGGAAAAGGAATTTGCGATTTGCAGTTCGTTCCCACATCACGCCGACAGCATATACTCGAAAAAATTGACTTGACAGATATACCTCTTATTTCTGCCGATTATATTTTAGGATATTTAGAGCAAAAACATGGCAACACCTATGCTGAAAATCTTTATAAAATAGAACTTTCGGGAAGTATATCCCCCGATACCGAGATAGACTTAGAAGACATTACAGCAAGGCTTAACGAAAAGGTCTATTTCGCAAAAATCAAAAACTCTACAACCTTAAAACTCGATTTAAAAACAATAGCAAAAGAGCAAAGTTTAAAAGGTATTTTTGTTAAAAAAATGCTCGAAAAAATCGCAAATGCCGATGAAAACGACAAGCAAAAATACGAGTATGCTCTACATTTAGGACTTAAAGCCTTTTCAGGGGAGGTAAAATTTAATGAGAATTAAATCACTTCATATTATCTCCTTTGGTGGCATTAAAAATCTAACCCTTGATTTTGAAAAAGGACTTAACTGTATATTTGGTGAAAACGAAAAAGGTAAAACTACCATTATGTCCTTTATAAAAATGATGTTTTACGGTAACGAGCGTGGCAGTTCCCAACTTTCCAAAAACATTCGTAAAAAGTACACCCCTTGGGACGGGAGTGCTATGGCGGGTAGTATCGAATTCGAAATTGGCGGTAAGGAATATAAGCTCGAGCGTGAATTTCGTAACTCTAATTCTACCGATAAAGTGAGCATTACGGACCTTGGCCTTGGTGAAAAACAGCCGGCAGAAGCCGACATTGGAAACCGTTTATTCGGTCTTTCGGCATCTGCCTTTGAGAGAAGTATATTCATCGGTCAGTTAGGATTCCCCGAAGGTGATGCATCGGCAGAAAGCGAACTTAATTCTCGCCTTTCAAACATAGCATCAACAGGAGATGAAAAGCAGTCTCTTGAAGGAATTTGCAAAAAGCTCGAAAAGGCTCGTTATGCTATTATTTCAAAGACCTCTAAGGCGGGAGAACACTATAAAAACTCTCTTATCGCTAAGGAACTTAGCGATAAATTAGAGGTTAGTATCAATTCTAACAGCCAGTATAATGAAGGAAAGAAAAAACTTTCGGAGTATATCGCAGAAACCGATTTGATAATCAAAAAAGCAAATCTTTTAAAGGCCCAAATTTCTAAAGAGCAAGACATTAAAAACGCCCAAAAGCTAAGAGAACTCTTAGAAACAAAAGAAGCATTAGAACAGCTTAAAAAGGAACTTACCTTAAAAGACGGCTCCCCTGCTGACGAAAACTTTTTAAGGAATTTTAAATTTGCATCTAATAAACTCGAAAACGCAAAAGAAAGGGTTAATGCTAAGTTAAAAGAAATTGAGATAGTTGAAAATCAGCTGAACACTCTTATAAACGGACCAAAACTTTCTTCCGACCAAACTCCTGAAAGTTTGACCGAAGAACTTTTAAAAATCGATAAAGACTTAAATTCGGTAAACGGTCAAATCAGTGAAACCAAACTCAAGATGACTGAGCTTTGTAACAAAAGAAATGACCAAAAATATGCCAATAAGTCATTCAATTTACCATTGCTGATTATAGGTATTATTCTGTTTGGTGCAGGTTTAGCATCACTACTTATTTCACCTGTTACTATGATATCAATTTCTGTATTAGCAATCGTTATAACTGTGTTAGGCTTTGTTTCAAAACCTAAAAACAACAGAAAGCTTACGCTTCTTGAAGATGAAATCACTTCACTTGAAAACCTTTTAAAAAGTAAAGAAGAACACGCTAAGGATTTAGAGGCTCAAATTTCTCAGCGTAAAACCGTTCTTGAAGCGATAAAACTATCGGCTACCTCTAATAATGAAGTTATTGAAAAACAACGAAAAGAACTTAATAATATTCAAACCGAACTCGCTTCCCTTAAAGAAACTGAAATCTCGCTTGACGAGGAATTTAATTCTTTACTCACAAAGCTCCCCGACCAAGACGGCGACATCGCAAAGATTTTCGACACTTTAGAAATAAGCACCTCAAAACAAAAGGAATTAAAACAGCATATCAATTTCCTTTTGCGTGACCTTGATAATATTTCATACGATGATGCCAAGAAAAAGCTTGAAGAAATCGAAAACAGCAATACTGATATTTCTGTAGATTTCACAGCCTTAAAAGAAGAATACGACAGTTTGGTTAAAGAAATAACCGACCGCAAAGCTACCGAGTCTTCGGTTGATACACAGCTTAAAGCCCTGATTTCGGGAGTGGAAAATCCTGAGATTCTAAAAAAGAAACTCATAGAAATCCAGACTTTATTAGCTGAGCAAAAAGCCTTTTGCGACAGTATTGATATTGCCTTGGAAACGCTTTCAGAAAGCTTTGCAACCCTTAGGAGTAGTTTTGGCAACGAGCTTGAAAAGAAATCGTCCGAAATTTTTGAAAAGCTTACCAAAGGTAAATATGGTAATATGATAATCTCAAAATCATTCGAGATAAATGTCGAGGAAACAACCAATCCTATCAGCCGTGAGGCAGAGTATCTTAGCAGCGGCACATTCGACCAAGCATATCTTAGTATGCGTTTAGCTGTTGCTTCGCTCTTAGGAACTAAACTGCCTTTATTTTTAGACGACAGCCTGACACAGTATGATGAAACAAGAATGACTGCTACAATAGAATTTTTAAAGGAATACACCGAAAATTCTCAAGCCATAATGTTTACCTGTCATAAATCTATTTTTGAGGCTTCGAAAAATTCAGGTTGTAAAACAAATAGTCTATAATAAAAAACCGCCTTAATTGGCGGTTTTTTTATACTCCTTCTAAATTGAAGGACGGTATATATTTATTATTTGAACTTTTGCGTTCTTGAAGATATACATTTTTAAAATCAAACTGACAAATATAATCTACTACCTTTTCATACTCTCTGTCAGTAATTTTTCTGTTAAGTATCGGGTGATTTAAAGCCTCCCCGAAAGGAAAATACTGACTCATTAAACTAAAGTACGCATTAGGCGTATTGCTCTTAACCCAATCAAAAACCTCTATAGCTGTTTTTGTATTCTGAGGCAACACCAAATGGCGAATGATTACACCGCTTTTCATTAGTCCGTTTTCTAAAACACAAGTAGGCTTTTGACGATAACATTCTATAATGGCAGAGCGCACAACATTTGGATAATCGGGTGCAGACGAATATTCTTCCGCCTTTTCGCTGTCGGTATACTTATAGTCAATCAAATAAATATCAATATAATCCTCTAACATTTTAAGGGTTTCGACTGTTTCGTACCCACTCGAATTGTAAACAACGGGGATTTTCGGTTTATAGATTTTAAGAGCCTCTATTATAGCTAACACATAATGACTTGGGGATACAAGATTTATGTTGTGAGCTCCCTTTTGTTCGAGTTCTTTAAATATTTCTGCAAGTCTTTGTACCGAAATTTCTTTTCCCACTTCCCCACGGGAAACCTCATAATTTTGACAATAAATGCACTTTAGACTGCAACCGCTAAAAAACACAGTACCCGAGCCCGAAGTTCCGCTAATGGGTGGTTCTTCCCAAAAATGTAAAGCGGCCCTTGCTACCTTTGGCAGCAGGGGCATTTTACAAAATCCTTTTAAATTTTCTCTGTCTACATTACACCGTCTCGGGCACAGCTGACACTTCATCTTGCGTTTCCTTTTTTTCTATTTTGGATAGCCTTTGCTTGTAGGTTACTCCCTCGAAAGTCATCTTCGCATAAACTCTGCCGATGTATTTATCATTACACTTAGCACATCTGAACGGACAAGAAAACCAATGGTTGCGATATTTCCACTTTGAAATTCTGTTTAATTTTTCTGAGCACTGAGGGCACTGAAAACTAAACTTGGCTTTATCCAAAGCGGTATCATTAATGTCGGTAATCGGATAGCCTTTAAAGTGCAGTCGGCGATAAAAATCAGGGTTTTTAGTATCCTTTAAAAGCGACTTAAAAACATTTTCATCATAGCAAATTTTAAGTAATTTGGCGCAAACTGTACTATCATCAAGTGCAGTATGCATAGAAAATTCCTCAATATTTATACCAAAAAACTCAGCCGCAGACTCTAAAGATACTTGATTTTTACTCTCGTATCCTTTTTCTCTCATTTTTGCCTGAACTAACTTTTGCAAATCGAGAAAGAAGTTCATATTAAATGAAATTCCTGAATTTTTCAGAAGTTTTTCATTATCCACAATGGTGTATAAATCAGAGTCGCTCCAAGTCATAGTCACCATGGCATCACGAGAAAATTCATTGAACTGAGAAACTGCATCTTCAAGAGGAATTCCTGCGAGCATTTTCTCGGTAGTAATGCCTGTGAGCGTTGCAAATCTGCCCGTAACCCTTTTCGAAAGAGCCGAGCGAACAGTTGCAGTAAAACTGTCGATAATATTAAACTCATCATCAAGCTTTACTGCACCTATTTGAAGAATCTGATTTATAAATCTTTTTTCTTTTTTGTAAAAAACATTATCCCATTCAAGGTCAAATATTACATACTCCATTATTTCTTCCTTGATTCTGCTTTCATTCTTTCTTCTTTGTTTAAAATTCTTTTTCTAAGTCTTATATTGTTAGGTGTTATTTCAACAAGTTCATCATCCTTGATAAACTCCAAAGCCTGCTCAAGGCTGAGCTTTGACGGAGGAACTAAACGCAAAGCGTCGTCAGAGCCTGATGCACGGGTATTTGTCATCTGCTTTTTCTTACAAACATTACATACTATATCATCGTTTTTCGGGTTTTCACCTACTATCATTCCCTCATACACAGGAACACCGGGACCTATGAAAAGTCTGCCGCGGCTTTGGGTATTAAAGAGTCCATAACCTGTAGATTCGCCCGTTTCGTGAACTATAATCGAGCCGGTAGAACGTTGGTCAATATCACCCTTATAAGGTTCGTAGCTGTTAAAGACATGGTTCATAATTCCGTTACCGTTAGTGTCGGTCAAGAACTGTGAACGATAGCCAAGCAGTCCACGAGCGGGAATTAAGAACTCAAGATGAGACGTTCCACCCTCACGGGTACCCATATTCTTAATTTCTGCTTTGCGAGTACCTAAACGCTCCATAACGGTACCGACATATTCCTCGGGCACCTCAATCATAAGCAGTTCGATAGGCTCTAAAAGTGTGCCGTCTTCATCCTTTTTGTAAATAACCTCAGGGGGAGACACCTGAAACTCATAACCCTGACGGCGCATAGTTTCAATTAAAATCGAAAGGTGAAGTTCGCCTCTGCCCGAAACCTTAAATGTATCAGCACTATCAGTCTCCTCTACCTTAAGGCTCACATTTGTCATAACCTCTTTAAACAGTCTGTCACGCAGATTTCTTGAGGTTACGAATTTACCGTCCTTTCCTGCAAAGGGCGAATTGTTAACTATAAAATTCATAGCCAAGGTGGGCTCGTCTATCTTAACAAAAGGTAATGCTTCTATATTATTGGTGTCACACGCTGTTTCACCAATTTCAAGCTCGCTAAGTCCTGC
>JAZOQF010000143.1:0-2139 GCA_045655905.1 Acutalibacteraceae bacterium
TTTGAAGAGGAAGCAAGTAAGGGCGAGTATATAAGTTCAAGGGTAAGCGACATTACAACGCGCGGCAAGGAAATTGTAAGAAGCGCCGTTCCAATAAAGTCAGGCGATAAAACGGTTGGCATCTTATATGGTGTTATTCAACTTGATAAAATCGGTGCCAGATATAACGAAATGGCAAAAAACATTGACGCACAACTTTTTGTTTATCACAAAGATACGGGCGACCTAATTATTGACAATATACATAACGAACTTGGTAACATATCTTTCTTAAAAGAACGTAAGTATAATGACGGATATTCTTACGAGCAAATGGCAACTACAGAAAACGGATTTACATCATTCTTATCTGCATATAAGGACGAAAACGTTTACCTGCATTATTCAACCATTGAAGGTCTTGAGTTAATGATTGCTATGGTAAGATATGATTCCCAGGTCTTTGCCGAGGTACGCGAATTATCTAAAATTTTGCTTTTAGTATTCTTAGTTATGCTTGTCATAATCGTTATGTATATCGTTATGTTAATGACGAGTGAAAAACAAGCAAATGGAATAGTAACCTGCGCGTCAGATGTCAGAAAAATTCTTTTAGAAACCTCCGGAAATCAGAACAACGTTGCCGATGCATTAAAATTCGTTTCAGATTTTGCACGTTCAAGGTCGGTAGTTTTCTTTGATACCGATGGGGAAGATTACAACTATATTTCACCTGAATTTAACGATAAATTATTTAGTGATAGTGAAATAAATTTATTTAAGACAGAACTATTCAGATACGCAGCAGAGTATCATAGTATAAGCAAGACAACCGTAAATATTTTGTGTATAAAACCGAACAAGCATTTATATAAAACCAATCCTGACTTTTATAATTTATTAAAGCAACACAAGATAAATGACATTTCGCTTTCTGCAACTATAAATAATTCAAACCACATCACCATTCTGGCAGCTATTAACGCCAAAAGCAGAAGTCAGTTTAGAATACTAGCAGAAAAGATTTCGGCTTGTTTTTCAATGGCGCTTTACAATAAGAATTATCTTAACAAAACAAAACTTGTTGCAACAACCGACTCTCTTACGGGGGCACTGAACCGCGTTGCATATAAGAGTGACTTGGTAGCTTTCGATGAAGAACAAGAAACGAACTTTTCGTGCATATATATTGATGTGAACGAACTTCACATCATAAACAACAAATACGGTCACACCGCAGGCGATGAAATGCTCATATACATCGCTAATACCTTGAAAGAGGTTTTCTACGGTCATAAGGTTTACCGCATGGGCGGTGATGAGTTTTTGGTGTTCTGCCAAAATACCGAAAAGGACAGCGTGAAGAAAAATATTAAAGTTTTTAAAGAACAACTGCTGTCTAAGAATTATCACGTTGCAGTTGGTTTGTCGTTTAGAGCGCAAAACACAGATACGGAAAAGTTGGTAAAAGAAGCAGAAGTCAGAATGTACGAGGAGAAAGCAGAATATTATCAAAACAAGCAACAAGCCGCTGCTACGACCTCTGACAAGGATTTTATTCAACTGAAAACGGGAATACTCGAGATTGATACAATGCTTTCTATTTTGAAAGAAAATTATAACGGAATCTACCGTGTATCTCTTGACACCGATAAGGCAAGACGTATTTTGATGCCCGCTTACTTGAAATATAACGAAAACGAAGAACATTTTTCGCAACTATTTTCAAATTTTGTTATTGAATCTGTTGAGTCTGATTACCATCGAGCGGTGATGAGTTTCTTGAACTACGAAGCGCTCAAGCATCAACTTTTGGAGGGCAAAATCCCCAAGATTTCGTTTAAGAAGAACAACGGCGAGAGTGTGCTTTTAAGTGTATATAAGCTGTCGGACACGTCCGATAACGTATCGGAGACTTTGTGGGTTTTTGCAAAAATTCAAAATTCTTGACAAAGACAAATCATTGTAATATACTAACTATTGTAGATATTTAGCAAAACCGATGAAAGTCGGCGACGCAAAGCAAAGAGGCTAAGGTTTATACTATGCCAGTCCTGCTGCAATGATACAAAGTCTTTATTATAGGCTTTTTATTGTTGCAGTTTTTTATTTTTCTAAAAACTTAGTAATTTAAGAGTGAGGTAAAACTTAGATGAGCGA
>JAZOQF010000144.1:0-1741 GCA_045655905.1 Acutalibacteraceae bacterium
AAAAACAATGTAAACCTTGAGTTCCGGCACTATCCGCTACACCTTTGAACTATGGTTCCTAATATCAGGGTTATAGGACAAAACGTGTTGATGGTTAGTCCCAATCATTGAATGTTTTGTCGTATCTATGGAGGTCACTCCATACCACTGCATCACCCCATATCGATAATGTTTTTTCTAATCGATTTTTCTCATTCATCCTCTGATATATTGCTTCAATGCTCTTGTCAGTAGGCATAGTTTTTAGTATTTCAGACAATGAAAGCGGTTTCGGCGAGTGCATATAGGCTTATAGGACAAAACGTGTTGGTAAAAACCGTTACAACCCTTGTAAATACTGGGGTTGTAGCGGTTTTATCTTTTTTCAAACAACTTTGAGGGTGGACATTTCGTGTTGGTAAAAAAGCCGGAATCCCTTGCAAATACTGGGAAAATTCGTGTTATATCTTCTTAGAAGTGATTGTATCGGAGGTCGGTTGTATGAGACAGGTAAATTGCCCAGTTTGCGGAACTAAATGTACCAAATATGGAAAAACAAATGCAGGTGCACAGCGTTGGTATTGTAAAAAATGTAAAATGGCTTTTACTCAGAAAATTGATAAGAATGCGAAAGAGTTTAAAGAGTTTCTTGATTGGCTATTTAGCAAGAAAACTCAAAGGGAAATGCCTGGTGGAGGAAGAAGTTTTCGTAGAAGAACCGTTAAATTTTGGAATTTATGGCCTATGCCGCCAAAGATTGAAGATGCTAGAGAGGTTTTATTTCTGGATGGTATTTACTTATCGCGCAAAGCTTGCATATTGATTTGTTGTGATGAAAGCTATGTATTAGGATGGTATCTGTGCAGGTATGAGCATGCTCGTGCGTGGGCAGCATTGATGAGCCGAATTGCAGAACCCAAAGTAGTGGTATCAGATGGTGGAACAGGTTTTAAAAAGGCATTAAAAAAAGTATGGCCAAGAGCGCAGCATCAAAGATGTGTTTTTCATGTGTTTTGTCAGGTAAAAAGATATACAACAACTAAGCCGAATACATTAGCAGGGGCAGAATTATATAAGCTGGCAAAGGATTTGTTGAAAATAGAGACAAAAGAGGAAGCTGAGAACTGGACAAAACGATTTGTTGAATGGGTTATAAAGCATCAGAAGTTTTTAAGTGAAATGACAATAGACGAAACAGGGAACAAAAGACCAACCCATGAAAGATTGCTAAAAGCAGAAAAGTCTATTATGAAACTGCTCCAAGAAGACACTTTATTTACATACCTTGGAGAAGGATTGTGTGTTGATAGTAAAATACCTTCAACCAATAACCGGATCGAAGGAGGCGTTAACGCCAGACTAAGAGAAATGTTAAGGAATCATAGGGGATTATCTATAGAAAGACGAATTAAAGCGGTTTACTGGTGGTGTTATTTACACTCACCAGAACCGCTTTCTTTGCCTGAAATACTAAACGTAATGCCAACAGATCAGAGTATTGCTGACATCTATAATCGAATGAATCAGAAAAGCAAACTGGAAAAAAGTCTTTCCTTTTGGGGAGATGCAGTTGTTTGGAGTGAACTGCATAAATCGGATACATATTTCAATAATTGGGATTAGAACTTACCAACACGTTTTGTCCTATAACCCTGCTTTTTTAATGCACTAAACGGACATGTATTTGACAATTGATATCTTTTAATATTTATCAGAGAGCATTTCCAATACGTGGTTTGCATACTTTGTAAAGGTATCCCGG
>JAZOQF010000145.1:0-2566 GCA_045655905.1 Acutalibacteraceae bacterium
GGGCAAGGCTCTGCATAGTCCAGTAAAACATCATTCCCATATAATGCCCTGCTTCGTGGTGTTGATTTCTTAACTATCGTCCACCCGCTACCCTTGCACATAGGACATACTTCCATCTTTTGCCCCCTTATCCAATCCCGAAGTCGATAACCTGATTTCCTCCGATAAATGATCGTAGGTTATTATCAATTTCGATTTTCCCGTTTGTCTTGTTCTGATAATTCCCGTCCAATACTTTTACAAGATTCGTTTCGTTCATCAGCCAATCAAAACTGGCGTTGTTCCACTTTCCGTTGCGTCCTGATATGAAATCAGACGCTTCCGCCATTTCAAAAGCCTTTTTTAAATCCTCAACTGTGTAGCTTTTTAAACGGGTCTTGATTGCCCTCTTTCGGGAATCTGACAACTTGGTAACTCTTGGAAGTGAAACGCAGATTTCGTTATATAGGTCTATAATTTCCTGATAATCAATTTCCACTTTCTCTTTTACTTTCTCTTTCTCTTTATCTTTTACTTTCTCTTTTTCTTTCTCTTTAGGTTTTTCATCTGAAAACCACTGGTTTTTATTTTCTAAACCATCGGTTTTTTTTGGTCTTCCGCCTTTCTTGCCATCGCTGAAACGCTTGTTATTTGCGTCAAGTTGTGGCTTTACTAATTTGAAAACTATTGCAGGAATTCCCGTTAATTCTCTTTCGATTCCATAAATCCCGTAGTCAATTATTGCGGTCAGGCATTCGAGTTTTATATCGTCCTGAAGGCCCTCTGTCGCTTCGGCAAAAGATTTATAGAACACAAATCCATCACGTTCCATTTTTGCCCCCTTTATTCGTCAACCTCTGCCGTGATCTTTAAAACATACCCTTGGCGAAGTAATTCCCTTGCTACGCCGAAACCATCTGACAAATTCACAAAATAAAGCACAACGTTTTCTGCGCTATCCTCATTTATAACGACTTCAATTCTGTATCTCATGCCCTGCCTCCCATTCTCTGTATAAGTCAATCCAATCATCAAAGCGCATAGTTACTAAAACGTCCTTGTGATTCTGCTTATGAATTACTACTGGCTTTTTGCCTCTTTTCTGTGAATCTCTCACGGCCTGCGCTATCCAATCGTATAACTTCATCTTTTCTTGGTGCTTTGCTTCTATGTGGATATACGGAACGCCTTCAACGTCCGCACAATCGCCCGTTTTTCCCTCGTACTGCGCCGTCCTGAAAGCGTTATAGCCGAAATCTTTAAACATTCCCGCTACTTGCCTTTCAAATCGTGCGCCCTTGTCTTTGCTATTGATAGGCATTTTCCCCCTTTCTGCCGCCTTGCCTGCCTGATATTCAAGTAAGGCGGCGTTCGCAAAGTCTGATAGAATTTTCTGTGATAAATTCAAGTAGGTAACATGGTTTCTTTTAGGCTTTCGCCTAGGTGTTACAACCCTTTTTTGTAGATATATTTTTCTCTATCCCATTCGGGATATATGCTTTTTAAATAGGCTTCCGCCTTTTCTCTGTATATCTGCGTCAACAACCCGTTATCCATTTCGTTGTGACACTGGCGGCAAACTGTTATTATGTTCTCCTCTACTCCTAAACCGCCTTGACTTCGGTTTATCAGATGGGCCTCGCCCCGTCCTGCTTTGCCGCAGAATATACAACAATAGTTATCGCGCTTTTCAACTGCGGCCCGAACTTTCGGAGTGATCGCCGCGGCCTTTGTTCTTTTGTGCATTTCGTTCAAGTTCCCTCATGTGTGCCAGTTCTGCGGGTGTCATGGTTTCGATTCCCTGCGCCTTGGCTTCCTGAATCATCAAATCAAGTAATGCGCTCATTTCTTCCGTGTTGAAAGTCGAAGACCCTCGTAGCATTACATAACAACGGAACATTTTCCCGTTCTTGCCCTCTTTAACTTGCGAAGTCGGTTTTACATGGTACGTGGAAGCGTTTAACGCCTCTTTTTCGGCTTCTTCTGTATCGGGTAGATAAATAGGTATAACTTCATCATTTATGCGCCAAATAAGGCCTAAATCGCGCAAATTTTGATTATGTATCACATTCGTTGAAACCCTTGTCAGCTTGGCAACCTCCCCGCACAATTTCCAGTAATACGAATTTTGGTTTATGCTCCGCTTTTCCTTATGCTCCGTCAGGTCAAACAACTTTTCTTTATCCTGATTCATCAGGAATAAAACAAGGTCGTTCGGTTTCCCCGTCTTCATGTTGTAACCTCGGGCAATTTAGAAAGGCGCTTTACTGCGTCCGCGTAAACATCAGGCGTTACTTTTTCAAGTGGCTTTCCATTCAAGCAACTTTCAAGGCTTAAACCCCTTTTGCGCACCATTGTTTTTAATATCTCCTGCTCCTTCTTGCCGATATACTCGGAGGATTCTTCGGCGTATGTATTGCCGCCCATCTTAAAAACAACTTTCTTCATCTTGGTATTAACGATCTCTAACTGATTTATGTTCCCGTAAACGTCATAACCTATCGTTTTAACCTCGAATCTGTCCTTTGTTGTCACCTTGCCGCCCTGCTCGGAAATCTGACAATCGCCTTTGTTTATCCATATAAAC
>JAZOQF010000146.1:0-2319 GCA_045655905.1 Acutalibacteraceae bacterium
ATAACTTTTCGGAAGTGACTTATTATGAAAATAGTAATAAAAATAGGTACATCAACATTAGCTCACTCGACAGGAAGAATAAATATACGTCGAGTTGAGGAATTGTGTAAGGTCATATCTGACCTTAAAAATGCGGGAAATGAAATCATTTTGGTTTCTTCGGGTGCAATTGGTATGGGTGTTGGAAAGTTGGCTTTAGGTGAAAAACCAACTGACATTCCTACAAAACAGGCTGCTGCCGCTATTGGACAATGCGAGCTGATGTACACATACGATAAACTGTTTTCCGAATACAACCATACGGTAGCACAGATTTTATTAACCGATGAGGATATCGCCGATAGTGAACGCTGTAATAACTTTAAAAACACTCTTTGTCGTTTGTTAGAGTTGGGCGCAATTCCGATTATAAATGAAAATGATACAATCGCAACCGATGAAATTATAATTGGTGACAATGACACTTTGGGTGCAATTGTTTCGGCAACTATTAATGCCGATTTGCTTATTATATTATCTGATATTGACGGACTTTACACCGCTGACCCACACAAAGATAAAAATGCTGTTATGTTACATACTGTAAACGAAATTACTCAGGAAATTGAGGAAATGACAGGTGGCGCAGGCTCATCCTTAGGTACCGGTGGAATGGTAACAAAAATCAAGGCCGCAAAGATTGCTACAAATGGTGGTGCTGATTTGGTAATTGCTAATGGCAGTAATCCGGAAATTTTATACAGCATTGTAAATGGCGAAGACGTTGGCACAAGATTTTTGTCTGTGAGGAATTAAAATGACTGAAACTATTGAAATATTAAGGCGAGCCAAGGCCGTTTCTCTGAACAAACCGCTTGATACTGATATTAAAAATAATGCTCTTCATAAAATGGCCGACTGCCTTGTTGAAGATACTAATAAGATTTTAAAAGCAAATTTAGAGGATATTGAAAACGCTAAGGATAAGATGTCTTCGGTTATGATTGACCGACTGCGTCTTGATGCTGATAGAATTAAAGCTATGGCTAAGGGAATATCCGATGTTGCTGAGTTATCAGACCCTGTTGGAAGAATTTTAGACACCACAGAGCATACAAATGGTTTGCAGATTATTAAAAAAAGTGTTCCTTTTGGTGTTGTAGCGATTATTTACGAAAGTCGTCCTAATGTCACCTCTGATGCCGCTGCATTGAGTTTTAAAAGCGGCAATGTCTGTGTGCTTAGAAGTGGTAAAGACGCTTTCTGTAGCGCAAATGCGATTATTAAAGCGCTTAAAAGAGCTTTGTGCGAATGTGGTATTGATGAAAATTATATCAATTTGGTTGAGGATACAAGTAGACAGAGCGCTAACGACTTAATGACGGCTGTAGGTTTTGTTGATTTGCTTATTCCACGAGGTGGAAAAGGTCTAATTAAGGCTTGTACCGAAAACGCTAAGGTACCATGTATTGAAACAGGAACAGGTATTTGTCATATTTATGTTGATGAGTATGCTGATTTGAATAAAGCATTAACCATTATAAATAATGCAAAACGTAGCCGTCCGTCTGTTTGCAACGCTGCAGAATGTTGTTTGGTGCATAAAGCGGTGGCTGTTAGTTTCTTACCAAAACTTTACGAACTGTTTAATGAAACCGAGCCTAAAACAGAACTTTTTGGTGACAAAACCGTTGCCGAAATAATCCCTGTAACCACATGTGATAACATTTATGATACCGAATTTTTAGATTATAAAATGGCTGTGAAAATTGTTGATAGCATTGAGGCTGCTGTTATGCATATTTCTGCACACTCTACACAGCATAGTGAGTCGATAATTACTGATGACCAAAGTTCTGCGGATTATTTTATTTCCCGTGTGGATTCGGCAGCAGTTTATGTTAATGCATCAACTCGATTTACTGATGGTGGCGAATTTGGACTCGGTTGTGAAATGGGTATTTCTACTCAGAAATTGCACGCACGTGGCCCGATGGGACTCAATGAGCTTAACACCTACAAATATGTTATTTTAGGTAATGGACAGGTAAGGTAGGATATTTTATGAAGGATATAAAATTTGGATTTATCGGCTGTGGCAATATGGGCGGCGCACTTGCACGTGCAGTTTGTAAATCTGTAGGCGCTGACAATATTTATCTTGCCGATAAGGATGTTGATAAAGCTAAAGCGCTTGTTAATGAATTGAAATGTAATTTAAGTGATAATAGGGAAATCTGCGAAAAAGCTGATTATATATTTTTAGGGGTTAAACCTCAGATTATTGAATCTGCACTAAATGAAATTGCTGATATTTTAAAAGACCGTCGAGACCATTTT
>JAZOQF010000147.1:0-2286 GCA_045655905.1 Acutalibacteraceae bacterium
CAGTAAGCAAAAATACCGATACTGAAAAAAATCATTTGCGTTTTAGAAGATTTGAAAATTTTAAAAATCAATAAATATAATAAGTATACAACGAAAGTTGCTTGCAAATACCAGCCATTCGTGACAACTGTTCCGCCAAAGAAAAAAGATTTAACAAGCTTCGGGAGAGATATATTCTTTTCCAACAATAGCGTCCACAGGCTATATAGCACTATTAAAAAAACATAAAAACAATATAACGGCAAAAACCTTTTGCGGAAAAACTGTTCAATATATTGCTCTTTATTTGCAGAAAGCATTAAGCCATACCCCGACAAGAAGAAAAACATAGCAACAGAAATAAATCCGAATAATTGAAGAACAATACCAATATACGTTCCTCTGAATAATCCACTATATTGATATAAATGATGAATCACTACAAGTATGGCGAATATTCCTCGCAAACAATTTGTATATTCTTTTGTCATATATTTTGTTTCTTTCAGGTTAATTCCCCCATTCTTTTAATAAATCAACATTTTTTTGCGTTTTTATCATTATAACACAGTTAATATAAATTACAATAGACAAAATCCCACCGAGAAATCGGTGGGGATAAATTATTTATGAAACTTTAATTATTTCATATCCTTGATTGCAGCCTGTGGTGAGGGGACCTCTGCTTGGGGTTGCGGCTTTAGGGTCAATGATTTCAGTTTTATTTTTGCGTTTTCCTTCCGTTTTAAGGTGTAGCGGGTCGTTAGGGTCGCCGTCAAATCGCAGATACCAATCAAAGCCGTCTTTAGATACCACAATCTTCTCAACAAAGGCCTCAACCACGTTGTCAGGTATATCGCCATCATCGTCAAAGTTGGTGTATTGCTCCAATGCATAGCGAAGAACTTCAAGTTTTTCCTTGTAGTCGATAATGGGCGTAGTTTTATTTTGCTCGGCTTCAAGCTCGGCAATTTTATTTTGCAGTTCCAAGAGCTTAAACTCGGCATCGGTTTTGCGCTTCATAAAGTCAGCTTTATCAATTTCTCCGTCTGAGCGCATTTCAATAAGATTATCAATTCGGCGACTAACCCTTTCGAGCTCGCGTTTGTAATCTTCGATTTGCGCGGAGTTATCAACCAACTCCTCGGTATCGCCTATATGCGCTTCAAGGATTGAATTCGCAAGGGCTAAAACCTTGTCCTTTTGAGATAGATAGTTTCTAAAAATATATTTTGCCATCATTTGCAGTTTCCAAAGTGGTACCATTGGGGTTTGGCAATATCCCTCTGTGGATAGCCCTCGTTTTTGTCGGCTTGAATAGGACCCGTTATGCACAATACTGTAACAAAGGTATGCGGAGTTTTCGGGCCCACCTCCGTGTTTCCACCCTCTAAGGCTAAATCGATGACCACACTCACAAATTAAGAGCTTGCCCCACACAATCTTTCTAGGGAATTTGCCGGTTCTTTTTCCTGTTTTAATGCTTGGGTTTTCTGTTCTTTTGCTTTCCATAATTGCTTGCACCCTTTCGTAATCTTCTTCTGAAATAATCGGCTCGTGCCTGCCTTTAACTTTTATTTGTTCAACCTCGCCGTAATTGGTATATCTTTTTTGGGTTAGATAATCCGGGGTATAATCCTTTCGGTAGGTAATAATTCCGCAGTAAAAACTGTTTTGCAAAACATTAGAAAGTACAGTCGCATGCCATCTCTCTTTGCCCATAGCGGTTTTTCGGCCTCTCTGCTCCAATTCATTTTTAATTTGCAATAGTCCGCACCCCTCAAGATACATTTTGAAAATCAACCGCACAGTTTCGGCTTGCTCGGGGTCAATAATGAAATCCACTTGCTTTTTACCGCCGTCAAGCTTTTCCTCGTGACGTCTGTAACCAAGAATATTGCCGTTGCCATAAAAAGTGCCGTTTTGCATTGAGGTAAGTTGTCCGCTTTTAACACGCACCGAGGTTTTGCGGCTTTCGTCCTGTGCCAAGGTTGCCATAATGGTTAGTCGCAGTTCGCCGTCGCCATCAAATGTTTTAATGTTATCGTTTAGGAAATACACCTCAACACCTTTTTCTTTCAGTTCGCGTGTGTACTTGAGGGTATCAACTGTGTTTCGGGCAAAACGTGAAACCTCGCGCGTGATAATCATATCAAACTTTTTCTGCTTGGCATCACGAATCATTTTCATAAACTGCGGTCGCTTTTCGGCAGAGGTGCCGGTGATACCCTCGTCGATATATTGACCCACAAGTTCCCATTCGGGCCGTGCGGCCAAAATGGGCTTATACCAATCAAGTTGGTTTTC
>JAZOQF010000148.1:0-1512 GCA_045655905.1 Acutalibacteraceae bacterium
ATATCCTAATTTGGATGAACTCAAGGCACACTACACCCGTGGTGGTTTGGGCGACATGAAGGTGAAGAAGTTCCTCGCTGCTATCATGCAGGAAGAACTCGGCCCTATCCGCGAACGACGCAAGGAATTCGAAAAGGACATCCCTGCCGTATACGAAATGCTCCGCAAGGGTTGTGAAGTGGCTCGCGAAACAGCATCTGCTACCCTCGACGAAGTTCGTCGCGCCATGAAGATCAACTACTTTGACGATGCAGATTTGATTGCCGAACAGGCAAAGCGATTCGCTCAAGAATAAAAGCGAAAGTAGAATATATATAACTCCCTCCTTTTATGCCCATGCCTTAAAAGGAGGGAATCTTTATTCTATAAGGTATTTAGTTTTGATACAATATCAGGGACATTACAGGAGTAATCTAAAAACCACCAATATAAGGTTCTAATTAGTTAGCATTTAAAACCGTTGTAGTCCCTATCGGATACAACACCCCTTTATAATAAGAATTACCCCAGTAATTTTTCAGTGTAGCGGTACAATTATTGGTTCCTTCCTCAAGAACAATCTTGACAGTAAAAGAGGAATGCATAGATTTTAATTTTACCGCCATTGACAATACTCTATTATTTTTTTTATCCTTTTTAATTGTTATGTTAGAAGCTTTACCTTTTTCGATATCGGGAAACATATAGAATGTTCCGCCGCCTCCTACATGAAGATATTCTCTACGACCATCATCATACTGATATGACGCAGAATCACCTTCCAAAATAAGGAAATTAGTTTCATTATCAAGATGTTTTCTTCTTTGTCCTCTATAATCCAGAGTATTAAATCTGATAATGAATTGCCTTTTCTCCAATGCTTTCAATGCCTGTTCATAAGAAATCTCATTAGAAGAACTCTGCTGGTTCCCATTACTTGCATATGTTACATTTATTGCAAATAAAGCAATTGCCATGAATAATAAAAATCGTTTCATAACACTTCATTTTTAATCAGTCAATAATGTCTAACTCTTACACAAATTTAAGAACATTACAGGAGTAATCCAAAAATAATCGTTATTAAATTCTAGGATTCGGCTATATATACATAAAAGTTTGCTCCCGAACCCTTCACCCTATTCACCATACTTCCATGTATATAAAAAGACAAAAAAAACGCGTCTTGACGAACTTGCAAAAGCATCAAGGCGCGTCGGTAAATTCGTCAAAGAGTTTTCATCAAAACATCAAGAGGTTTTTCAAAAAGTTCTTGATGTTTTCAAAAAAGTCCTGTCAAGTATTTCGGCAATTATTTTCACCTGTTTTGAGAAATATTTTGCCCCTTATCCCCGATTCCAACCGAAAAAAGAGGCGTTTTTCATCGAAAACACACTTTATTTGCAAAATTCTTCCGAAAATATTTGCAGGTTCAAAAAAAAGCCGTACCTTTGCATCGCTTTTGAAACAAGAGACATCGGGCGTTTAGCTCAGCTGGTTCAGAGCATCTGCCTTACAAGCAGAGGGTCGGCG
>JAZOQF010000149.1:0-1763 GCA_045655905.1 Acutalibacteraceae bacterium
ATGAGGAAGAAAAGCTAATACCATCGGGGAATTTCCCCGTAACTGAATACCCGTTCGTAAGCGTTGATATAATTGAAACCGAAACTGATGCAGAAGATAAGGTTTTAGAATCTCGTCAAATAGCGAGTTTTATTAAAAATACAATGAACTCGGGTAAAATGATTAGTGCTGACGAAAATACTTTGCGCAAGCCTAAATACTCTGATTTCACAATTCTTCTGCGTTCTGTGAAAGGTAATGCAGAGATAATTACAAATGAACTAAGAAAGCAGGGAATCCCCGTTAATTTTTCTGCTGAGGGTTATTGTGAGTATGCAGAAATAGCTGTGATGCTTTCCCTTTTAAAAGTCATAGACAACCCAAGAAATGATGTTGAGTTGTTGGCGGTAATGATGTCGGCGTTGTTTGGATTTTCGGCAGAAAAAATGTCGCAAATCAGAATTGCTTCCCCTAAGACTGATTTGTATTCGGCTGTTGTTCTTTACGCCGAAAAAGGTGATAATCAGACAAGAGAATTTTTGTCGACAATTCAAAAGTTTCGCCTTTATAGTGTTACAAACACTTTACCACAGTTAATTAATATCATATTGGAAGAAACATCGTTTTTAAATATTGTTACGGCTTATAATGATGGTGAGCGTCGACGTAATAATTTACTTTTACTTTGTGAGTATGCTGAAAACTATGTGGCTTCCTATAATTCCGGTATAGGTGGGTTTGTTGACTTTATTACTAAGCAGAGTGAAAGCAAAAAAATTAAGTCTGCAAGCGCTTTGAACGGTGAAAATGCGGTTACGGTTATGAGTATTCACGGATCAAAAGGATTGCAGTTCCCAATATGCATTTTAGCCTTCACATCGGGCAAATTTAATTCCGAGTGGACAAGAGCTGATAATGTTCATTCTTCAAAGTATGGACTTGGGTTTAGGTATTTTGATGAGTCTGATAAGACAAAGTATGATACCATAGCAAGACGTGCAATTATGAATAAATTGCACGAAGAACAGTTAGAGGAAGAACTTAGATTGTTCTATGTTGCCTTGACGAGAACACAGGATATTCTTCATATTACTGCCGTGTCATCAAACATTCAGAAGAAAATAGATGAAATAACAAATAGTTTAATTTGCTCTGATTCTAAAATTTCATCTAATTTTTGGAATCGCACAAGTTCATATTTTGACTGGATTTTAGCTGCTTTGTTGTTGCACCCTGACGGCGTGAAACTAAGAAAAAATGCTCATAATTTGATTTGTGGTGAAACTACAAGTAGGGTAAAACTTGAAATTATTGACGGTAAATCAGTACTTAAATATTGTAATTCGACTTTGCCGGACAAGGTATTAGTTGATGACGAGTTGTTGCATAAATTACATAAAAATTTCGAGTATAAATATCCTTATGAAAAACTGATAGGAATTCAGTCAAAAGCATCGGTTTCTGTCTTGGCGAATAAGGCAGAAAGTGAAAAATACACTTTCACATCAAAACCTTCGTTCTTGAGTCAAGGTGGTATTTCCGCTACCGAGCGAGGAACTGCAATGCATAAAGTTATGGAGTTCTTTGATTTCGAAAAATGGTCTACTCCGAATGAAGAATTAGACAGATTACTAGAATGGCAATATATTAGCGAAGTGGAGAGAGAAGCAATAAATATTTCTGCTTTAAACGATTTCTTTAACAGCGAAATTTTTAAACGTATGATAAATTCTTCCTCTTTGCACAGAGAAATGAGATTTTTAACTGAGTTACCTGCGAAAAGA
>JAZOQF010000150.1:0-15233 GCA_045655905.1 Acutalibacteraceae bacterium
CAACCTTCAGGTTGAGGGTGACCGTCGCCGTACTATCGCATTTGATATTAAAAGACTTATTGAAATCGGCAGCTATAGAGGACTTCGTCACCGTAAAGGTTTGCCCGTAAGAGGTCAGCGTTCTAAGACTAACGCTCGTACTCGTAAGGGTCCAAAGAAGACTATAGCAAACAAGAAAAAGTAAGTAGGAGGAAGATATAATGGCTACTGCTAAGAAAACGGCCGGTTCACGCCGTCGCCGCGAGAAAAAGAATATTGAACGTGGTTCTGCTCATATTCAGTCTACCTTCAACAATACTATCGTTACAATTACCGACACACAGGGCAACGCTCTTTCATGGGCTTCTGCCGGTGAGTTAGGTTTCAGAGGCTCAAGAAAGTCTACTCCTTTCGCAGCTCAGTCTGCTGCTGAAACTGCTGCAAAAGCTGCTATGGAGCACGGTCTCAAAACCGTTGAAGTATTTGTTAAGGGTCCCGGAGCCGGACGCGAAGCTGCAATCAGAGCATTGCAGACTGCAGGTCTTGAGGTTAGCATGATTAAGGATGTTACCCCAATTCCTCATAATGGTTGCCGTCCTCCTAAAAGAAGACGCGTTTAATAGTTATAAATTAATTTATTTGCATTAAAAATTTGGAGGTGCAAAAGATGGCAAGATATACCGGTGCAGTATGCAGACTTTGCCGCCGTGAGGGTAAGAAATTATTCTTAAAGGGTGAGCGCTGCTACTCTGAAAAGTGTTCTGTAGGTATCAGAGCTTATGCTCCTGGTCAACACGGACAAGGTAGAAAGAAGTCATCCGAATACGGTTTGCAGCTTCGTGCTAAGCAGACCGCAAGACGCTTTTATGGCGTTCAGGAAAATCAGTTCCATCATTATTTTGAGATTGCTGAGAGAAAGCCCGGAATTACCGGTGACAACCTTTTAAAGATTCTCGAAAGCCGTCTTGATAATGTGGTTTACAGAGTAGGCTTTGCTTCTTCTCGTGCAGAAGCAAGACAGCTTGTAGGTCATGGTCACTTCGAGGTTAACGGCAAGCGTGTTGATATCGCTTCTTACCTCTTAAAAGCTGGTGACGTTGTATCTATTTGCGAAAAGGCTCGCTCACTTGACAAGATTAAGGCTGTTGTTGAAGCTAACAGCGCACGTCCTACTCCCGAGTGGATTGACGTTGACAAGGAAGCTTTAACCGCTAAAGTTGTAAGTCTCCCTAACAGAGAACAGATCGATGCTCCTGTTGAAGACCAACTTATTGTCGAGCTTTATTCTAAGTAATAGCTTTTACCTTGAAGCCTGCCGTATAGGGCGAATAAAAATTAAAATAATTATACGGAGAAACGGAGCTTTTAAATGATAGAGATTGAAAAGCCCAGAATTGATACTGTTCAATTAACTGCTGACGGTTCCTACGGCAAGTTCGTAATGGAGCCATTGGAGCGTGGTTATGCTACAACACTCGGTAACAGTTTAAGAAGAGTTTTACTCTCCATTTTACCGGGAGCAGCCGTAACTTCAGTTAAGATTGACGGTGTAGTGCATGAGTTTTCTACTATTCCGGGTGTTAAAGAGGATGTAACAGAAATCATTCTTAACATCAAAGGACTTATTGCAAAACTTCATGCTGATACGGCGAAAAAGATTTATATTGAGGCTGAAGGACCCTGCGTGGTTACAGCTGCTTCAATCAAAGCCGATTCTGAAGTTGAAATTCTTAATCCTGATATGTATATCGCTACACTTGATGCAGGTGCTTCTCTTAATATGGAGATGACTCTTGACAAGGGCAGAGGTTACGTTTCGGCCGAGCAGAATAAGCAACAGGTTAATGTAATCGGTGTAATTCCCGTTGACTCTATTTATTCACCTGTTTTAAAGGCAAACTTCTTTGTAGACAATACCCGTATCGGTAATGTTACCGACAAGGGCAAGCTCACAATGGAAGTTTGGACAGATGGTTCTCTAAAAGCTAACGAGGCTGTTTCAATGGCAGCTAAGATTCTCATGGAGCATCTTGAGTTGTTCCTTGATTTGGCAGACGGTGTAAGCGAAACTGAGAATATTTTGTCTGAAAAGAGCGACAATGAGAAAGAAAAGGTTCTCGATTTAACCATCGATGAATTGGATTTATCTGTACGTAGCTTCAACTGCTTGAAGCGTGCAGGTATCAACACAGTTGAAGACCTCATCAACAAGTCTGAGGACGATATGATGAAGGTTAGAAACTTAGGTCGTAAGTCTCTTGAAGAGGTTATCGCAAAGTTAGATTCCTTTGGCTTTACCCTCAAAAAAGGTGACGAATAATAACATTTACCCTAAGGAGTGAATAGAAATGCCAGGTACCCGTAAACTCGGAAGAACCAGCGAACACAGAACTGCAATGCTCAGAGCAATGGTTACATTCTTGCTTGAAAACGGCAAAATTGAGACCACTGTTACCCGTGCTAAAGAGGTAAGAGCAATGACAGAGAAGTATATTACACTCGCTAAGAATAGTACATTAAATAACAAGCGTCAGGCTTTGGCGTTCATTACTAAGGAGGACGTTGTAGCAAAGCTTTTCAACGAAATCGCTCCTAAGTATGCCGATAAGAACGGTGGCTACTGCCGTATTACTAAAATCGGTCCTCGCCGTGGTGACGCTGCAGAGATGGCTATTATCGAGTTAATCTAACTTCAGTGTGCATTTAGTGCTCACATTGGCACAGCATGGCAAGTATCAAGCTGATAATGTGTGTACTAAACCTTATTAAAGGCAAAAAATCCCCCTTGTGTGAAAACACAAGGGGGATTTAATTTTTTATTCGGTTATGATTTTAAATGTATATTCCATTCCGCAAGGTTTTGGAGTTTCGAGAGAAAGGGTATAAAGGTCGGTTGCTTTTGATTCAAGCAGAAAAACGGGTGACTCTTTAATTTCGCTCACCTTTGTGACGATGGGCGTTTTCGAGGTAGTTTTTGCTTGCTTTATAACCGCTTTGCCGTATTTATTAAACCCCAAAACTCTGACATAGGGCAAAGGCTTCATGAAATAAGAGTTATCAATTCCCAAAAACGCAGAAAGCACAAGCCGTCTGATTCTCGCCAAGGGATAACGTTTTACCTTGACGGTGTCATAAAGTTCATTTAAAGTAGTGGCGGTTTTGATTGCAGAGAAAAGCTTGTTTTCAACACCCTCACTTAAATCCGGCAAGGCTTTTAATTCATCGATGGCTT
The DNA here is from genome assembly GCA_045655905.1 of Acutalibacteraceae bacterium. Taxonomy (GTDB): domain Bacteria; phylum Bacillota; class Clostridia; order Oscillospirales; family Acutalibacteraceae; genus UBA737. The sequence continues at coordinate 3,212 of JAZOQF010000150.1, forward strand.
TTGAACGCAAAACCGATAAAATAGCAGCTTCAAGTCTTGTTATATCAGAGAGTGTGTTTTGTTCGAAGAGGTTAAGGGTTTCTTCGCTCATATACTGTTTGCAGAAATCACGCTCACCCAACAAAAGTTTTTCCCTTAAAAGCGTTGCAGAAACAAAACTGTCAATTTTTTTTGAGTCGTGGTCTGCACCCTGACGCTTTACGGTTTTGAATTCTAAGTTTGCGCCAAGTCGTCTCGATGCCACAATATATTCAATTCCAAGGTTGTTGTTTGGCTTGTCCAAAATACCTTTTTTGCAACTGAGTTCTTCGCACGCTTTTTGGCGGGCGGCGGCAAATGTCACGCCCTTTTTCAGATGCTTTTCTAAAACGCCTGAAAACTTTTCGCTTGTTAAGGTGTCGGCAATCTGCAAAAGTGGGGCAATATCACCCTCCTCGCTGCCGAAAACCAAGGTGTCACAGCCTAAAGAAAGACAAGCGCTAACACCACCCATGGCAAAGTTTTGCGCTGTTGACATTGACCATAAAACGGGTAATTCTGCAACTAAATCCGCACCCGCTTTCAATGCGGCTTTGGCTCGTATTTCTTTTGGCGCTATTGCGGCGTCACCTCTTTGAACAAAGTTTCCGCTAATAACACAGACTACAGTTCCGAGCTTCTTCGCTTCCCTTATTAAGTACTCGTGACCGCTGTGCAGAGGATTAAACTCTGCAATTATACCTACAGTTGCCATTTTTTCACCTCTTTTTGCTCTAAAGACTTGAATTTTCTCGAAAAATAAAGTATTATTATGAAGATAATTTACCACATTTTTAACGTTTATTCAACTGTGGTTTTGAAATTGGAGGAAAAATAATGAAAATCTTTGTTGTTAATGCAGGAAGCTCATCTTTGAAGTATCAGCTCATTGATATGGATAACGAGCAGGTTCTTTGTAAAGGCCTTTGCGAGAGAATCGGTATAGAGGGTAGTTGTATCAGCCACAAAGCGGCTGACGGCGGTGTTTACGAAACCGAAACTTCAATGCCTACCCATGCAGAAGCTTTTGAGGCCGTAGTTTACGCTATGACTAAAAGTGATGCTAAGGTTATTGATTCTTTTGACGAGGTTAGCGCTATCGGTCACCGTATCGTACAGGGAGGCAGCAAGTATAAAGCGTCTTGCGTTATCACCGATGAGGTCTTAAAGGATGTTGAGGCTTACAGCGAATTGGCTCCCCTTCACAACCCTGCTAATATTTTGGGTGTTAAGGCTTGCATCAAGACCTTTGGTGCAGAAAAACCTCAGGTTGCTGTGTTTGATACCTCTTTCCATCAAACAATGCCCGCAAAAGCTTACATGTTCCCAATTCCTTATAAGTACTACACCGATTATGGTGTTAGAAAATACGGTGCTCACGGCACATCTCATTTCTTTGTAACTAACCGTTGTGCCGAGATAATGGGCAAGGATAAAAAGGACATTAAAATCATCACCTGCCACTTAGGAAATGGATGTTCAATTTCTGCTGTTAACGGCGGAGAGTGTGTGGATACCTCTATGGGCTTTACTCCACTTGATGGTTTCATGATGGGTACCCGTACAGGCACACTTGACCCATCTGCTGTTACCTATATTGCAGAGAAAGAAAATCTTAGCCCTGCTGACATTAATCGCATTTTCAACAAGGAATCGGGAATTTTGGGTGTGTCAGGCGTTTCTAATGACAACCGTGACGTTGTAGCTGCCGCTAAAGAGGGCAACGAGAGAGCTCAGTTGGCGCTTGATATGCAACGCTACCAAATCACCAAATTCATCGGCTCCTATGCCGCTGCTATGAACGGAGTTGACGCTATTGTATTCACAGGCGGTATCGGTGAAAATGATGCCACCTTACGTAAAGAGGTTTGCGCTAATTTAGGATACCTTGGTGCATTTATTGATGACGAGGCAAATGCTAAGCGTGGCGAAAATAAGATTTCAACTGCTGACAGTAAGGTTAGTGTTTATGTAATACCCACTAACGAGGAGCTTGCTATTGCAAGAGATACTTTAGCACTCACAAAATAATTACTGTTTATGCAAAAAAATGCTTGCATTTTTAAATATAATGTGTTATAATCTTTGAGCATTTAGTTCGCTTGAGTCCTTATCAAGCGGTTTCGTGCCGAAAATTCGACACCTAACGGATGGTCCTCTAAGGTTTTTCCTTATGAACATCTGCAAAAAATTAAGGAGGAAAAACTAATGGACGCTATTAAGGAAATTGCACAAAGTCAGCTTAAAGCAGACGTTCCTGAGATTCTTATCGGTAGTACTGTAAAGGTACACGTTAGAATTAAGGAAGGCGAGAAGGAAAGAATTCAGATTTTTGAAGGAACCGTTATCGCTAAGAACAACAGCGGCATCGCTGAAACCTTTACCGTTCGCCGTGTAGCTTACGGTTGTGGTGTTGAGCGTGTATTCCCTGTTCACTCACCTTCAGTTGCTAAGGTTGAGCTTGTTCGTAAGGGACGTGTTCGCAGAGCTAAGCTTTATTATCTCCGTGACAGAGTTGGTAAGGCTGCTAAGGTTAAGGAATTAATCTAATCAATCAAAATTGAGGAGGGTTACGGTTTTTTACCTTACCCTCCTTTATTTTTTATTTTGTGAAGGGAGCGAAAAGTATGAGTAATTTTGAAAAGGAAAAATTGTATAGTGACGGGTTTAGTATAGATAAAACTCCTTTTAGTGATTTAAAGGAAGAACAGCCTGTGATTAAAAACACCCCTGCTAAAGAATTTTTGGAGTGGCTTGAGATTTTAAGTGTCGCTATAATTTGTGTTATTTTGGTTTTCAGTTTCTTTTTCAGGGTTGCTACCATTAGCGGCAATTCAATGCTAAACACTCTTCACAATGGTGACAAGGTTATAATAACAAATTTGAACTATGAGCCAAAGCAGGGTGATATAGTCGTGGTTTCTCGTAATATTGCAAACTCGATTGAGGATGGCATTCAAAGTCAGGAACCTATTATCAAGCGTGTAATAGCAGTTGGGGGACAGACTGTTGACATTGATTTCGAAAAGGGTATAGTTTATGTGGACGGTGCTCCTCTAAAGGAAGATTATTTAGGTTCACAGACCCACAAATCGGGAGATGTGGAGTTTCCGATTTATGTACCAAAAGGCCATATTTTCATTTTGGGTGATAATCGTGCTGACTCGCTCGACAGCCGTTTTTCGATAATTGGTAACGGTGGTATTGTTGACAACAGATATGTTTTAGGTCACGCTGTTTATCGCTTTTTCCCTTTTGATAAAATAGGAGCGCTTGAATGATATGATAGATAATACTCAAAGCATACAGTGGTTTCCCGGGCATATGGCTAAAACCCGTCGCAAAATGGCGGAGATTTTACCCCTTATTGATGCTGTGGCTGAGGTTGTTGATGCGAGAATACCTGTAAGCTCTCGCAACCCTGAAATTGCAGAACTTATTTCAGGTAAGCCACATATAATTTTGCTTAATAAATGTGATATGGCGGACAAGTCTGTCACAGATGAATGGATTAACTACTACAAAAAACAGAATATTACCGCAATACCGCTTGACTGTAAGAGCGGCAAAGGAATAGATAAATTTAAAACCACAGTCAAAACTGTTTTGGCCGAAAGACTTGAATACTACAAAAATAAAGGCATGGTTGGGAAACCACTAAGAGTAATGGTGGTGGGAATTCCGAATGTCGGCAAATCGACGTTTATTAACCGCATTGCCGGTAAAACTCGTGCAAAGGCTGAAAACCGACCCGGAGTTACAAGGGGGAACCAATGGTTTACAATTGACCGTCAGTTAGAACTGCTTGACACCCCTGGTGTTTTGTGGCCCAAGTTCGAAGACCAGACTGTTGGCGAGCATTTAGCCTTTACGGGAGCGGTTAAGGACAGAATTTTAGATACCGAACTTTTGGCAATGAGACTGCTTGAAATATTAAGTGAACGCTATCGCGAGAAACTTACAGAGCGTTATGGTGAACTTGATTTCGAGTGTGAAAGTTATGATTTGCTGTGTCAAATCGGCAAAAAAAGAGGTATGGTAATCCGTGGTGGCGAAACCGATACCGAAAGAGCTGCTAATATGCTGCTCGAAGAATACCGAAACTGCAAAATCGGTTTAATAACCCTTGAAAGGGCGGAGTAATATGCCTGATTTTTCTATTGAAAACGAAATAAAGTTAAAAGGCTTTTCTGCTGTTTGCGGTGTTGATGAGGCAGGCAGAGGCCCCTTGGCTGGTCCTGTTTGTGCAGCGGCAGTAATTCTCAGCGAAGAAATAGGGGGTCTTAACGACTCAAAGAAACTTAGCGAAAAGAAGCGTGAAGAACTTTACCCAATTATTAAGGAAAAGGCTTTAAGCTATTGTATCGCATTTGCAAGTGTAGAGGAAATTGAGGAGCATAATATTCTTAACGCCACCTACCTTGCTATGAACAGGGCAATTGAGGGCCTTAATATCCCTGCCGATTTCGCACTTATTGACGGAAATCGAGTGCCGACAGATATAAGCGTGCCTTGTGAAACTGTTGTTAAAGGCGATGCGAAATCTGCTTCTATTGCGGCGGCGTCAATTTTAGCAAAGGTTACTCGTGACCGTTTAATGTTAGAGGAAGATGAAAAATATCCTGAGTATAATTTTAAAAAGCATAAGGGTTATGGCACGAAAGAACATACTGATGCTATTTTAAAGTATGGTATGTCACCAATTCATCGCCCGTCATTTCTCAAAAAGCTTTTGGGTGAAAAATCATGAACTTGGGTCTTGTCGGTAAAAAAGGTGAGGATATGGTAGCGGCTTTTCTAAAGAAAAGCGGACATACTATTATCAAAAGAAATTATATTTCGAGATTCGGTGAGCTAGATATTATAGCAAAAAAGGACGGCTTGCTCCTTTTTGTCGAGGTTAAAACAAGATGTGAAAAATCTATGACAGCGCCTAAGGAGGCTGTCGATTCTCACAAAATCAGACGGATGATGCTAACGGCAGAGGATTACCTTTCAAAAGCCGAAATTACAGATGAATTGCAACCAAGGTTTGATGTTGCCGAGGTGTTGGTTAAAACCGATAACACATACCACCTTAACTACATCAAAAATGCCTTTTAAAACTTGACAAAATATGGCTTTTTTTATATAATGTTTGTGTATAATAAAATTCTGCATACGGAGGAATAGAAAATTATGATAAGTGCAGGCGATTTCAGAAACGGTGTTACCTTTGAGGAAGACGGTAACGTTCTTCAGGTTGTTGAATTCCAACACGTAAAACCCGGTAAAGGTGCCGCTTTTGTAAGAACAAAAACTAAGAATGTTATTACCGGTGCGGTTATTGAAAAATCTTATAACCCTACCGCTAAATTCCCTACAGCATACATTGAGAGAAAGGATATGGAGTATTCCTACGCTGACGGCGACCTTTACTACTTTATGGATCAGGAAACCTATGATATGGTTCCGATTAATGCAAGCGAGGTTGGCGACAACTTTAAGTTTGTTAAGGAAAACATGGTTTGCAAAATCCTTTCCTACAAGGGTAATGTTTTCGGTGTTGAGCCTCCAACATTTGTTGAGTTAGCTGTAACCCAGACCGACCCCGGCTTTGCAGGAAACACTGCAACCAATGCTACTAAACCTGCTACTGTTGAAACCGGTGCTGAAATCCGTGTTCCTTTGTTTATCAACGAAGGCGATATGGTTAGAATTGACACTCGTACCGGCGAATATATGGAACGTGCATAAGGAGTAATTGTCATGGATATTTGCGAAAAGATTGCTTATATTAAAGGTTTGTCTGAGGGTCTTGCATTAGACGAGACTACAAAAGAGGGCAAAATCCTCGCTGCTATTATCGACCTTTTAGGCGATATTACAGAAGAAATTTGTGATATTGAGGACGGTTGCGATGAGCTTATGGAGCAAATCGACGCTGTTGATGAGGACCTTTCCGATTTAGAGAATTTCATTTATGAAGATGATGACGACGACTGCGATTGCTGTGACGATGATTGCGACTGCGGTTGTTGTGAAGACGAGGTTTATGAAATTGAGTGCCCCGCTTGCAATGATGTAATCTATTTGGATGCTGATATGCTCGCTGAAGAGGGTATGGTTTGCCCTAACTGTGGTACCGACCTTGAATTTGATTTCGACCTTGATTGTGACTGCGAGTGCGATTGCTGCTCAGCAGAAGAGGACGAAGAATAATAAACAGCAAAAAGAGGTCAGTAATGACCTCTTTTTTAATGAGGTGCAGAATGATTACCAAAACTGCTTTGGATTATGAAGTGACACAAACGTCAAAGGACGGTTTGCCTGTAATTGTGGTTGCGGCAGGTGGTTTCACACGTATGAACGGAGTGAATAAGCAACTGGCGAAAATTGGTGGAATACCCGTTATTATCAGAACGCTTATGGCTTTTGAACGCTGTGATAAAATTTCTGATATAATTTTGGTTGTGCGTGCAGATGATGTTTTTTCGGTGCAACTTTTAACCGAGCAATACAATATTTCAAAACTCAGCGATATTGTATGCGGTGGCAGTTGTCGTCAAGAGTCTGTTTTAAAAGGTCTTGCAAGAGTTAGTGAAGATAAAGAAAGCGTGCTGATTCACGATGGTGCTAGGCCTTTGGTTAGCACAAAGGTAATCGAAAATGTAGCCGAGGGTATAAAACAGTCATCCGCTGTTACCTGCGCTGTGCCGATAGTGGATACAGTAAAGCTGACCGATAAAAACGGTGTGGTAGAAAAGACACTTGACAGAACGCATTTGGTGGCGGTTCAAACACCACAGGCAGTTAATGTAAAGGACTTTAAAAACGCTGTTCAATCTGTAGGTGATTTATCCGCTTTTACAGATGATACCTCGATTATGGAAGCGGCAGGCTTTAAGGTGTTAACCGTCGAGGGTGAGCGCAGTAATATTAAGATAACTACCCAAAGTGATATTATTATGGCAGAGATGTTATTGGAGGGAAGTATATGCGAATAGGTCACGGTTATGATGTTCACCGTTTAAGTGTTAACAGAAAACTGATTTTAGGCGGTGTGGAAATACCTTTCGAAAAAGGTCTTTTGGGACATTCTGATGCCGATGTGTTACTTCACGCCGTGAGCGATGCTTTGCTTGGCGCTGCGGCTTTAGGAGACATAGGTAAGCATTTCCCTGATACCGACCCCACATTCAAGGATGCGGACAGCAGGGTGCTGTTGAGACATTGTGTGTCGCTTTTAGAGGAAAAAGGTTATAAGATTTCTAATATTGATGCAACGGTAATCGCACAAAAGCCAAAGTTGGCTTCATACATCGGTGAAATGGTGAAAAATATTGCAGAGGACTGTAATATTTCTGCTAACTGTGTTAATGTTAAGGCGACAACCGAGGAAGGACTCGGGTTTACAGGTGAGATGTTAGGCATTAGCGCTCACGCTGTATGCCTTATCGAGTAATAATTTACGGACTTCTTTAATAATATTACAACACGATATTAAATAGGATTGTGGTGTAAAATGAAGTTGTTTTTTACCGTCACTAAAAAAAGTTTGTTTGTTTTCTTAGCGTTGGTTGTGGTTTTGTTTTTGAGCGTTATGTGGACATTTTCTCTCAAAGTGTCGGCGATAGACGGATCTACCCACGCTAAAAGAATTTCTTACATTAACAGTCTTGGAGTAGCGGTTGATGAAGACAATTCCACCTCAAAGGAAACTGTGATACCCACAGAATTCGGCGAGGTTTATAATGAGTATAATAAATTGCAAAAAGAGTCGGGATTTGACCTTGCACGCTTTAGAGGTAAAGGTGTAACGGTTTACAGCTATCCTGTTTTAAAACAGGATAAAAACCTCACTTTGATTGTTTGTGAGGGGAATATAATAGGTGGAGATATAGCCGAAATAAGTTTTAGCGGAAAAATGCTCCCACTTGGAAAGTAAGTGTTTATGAGTTTGCAAAGACTGGATAAAATAATATCATCACAGCTGAATATTTCGCGAACAAACGCTAAGTCTGATATAAGAAAGGGCTTTGTTTCGGTGGACGGTGTGACCGTTCGAGACCCGTCTGCATTGTTCCTGCCTGAGGATACTAAAATCACCTATAAAGGACAAGCTGTAAATTTTAAAAAATATATTTATCTGATGTTGAACAAACCAAAAGGTGTTCTTTCGGCTTCGAATGATAAAAACAGAAAAACGGTAGTAGATTTGGTGCCACCCGAACTTAGGCGTATGAACTTATCGCCTGTGGGAAGACTTGATAAGGACACCACGGGCCTTTTGCTTTTGACCGATGACGGACAGTTTGCCCACAGGGTTATAAGTCCTAAAAGCGATATTAAAAAGGTGTACGAGGTTGAGCTTGACGCACCTATACCACATTCGCTGACAGAAGAATTTGCAAAAGGTGTTGTGTTAGCAGACGGAACAAAGTGCTTGCCCGCAAAACTTGAAATACTAAGTTCTTTTTCCGCCAAGGTTGAAATAAGAGAGGGTAAATATCACCAAATCAAGAGAATGTTCGGCACGGCGGAGCTTGGTGTTAACGAACTAAAAAGACTTAGCATTGGTAAATTAACTTTACCCAAAGACCTTGAAGAAGGTGAATGCAGGGAGCTCACAAGCGATGAACTGAAAAAGGTCGAAGGTTAGTAGTTTTTAGTACTTTTTACCTATTTTTAGCGTTTTTGGTGCATAGTTTTTAATATGGTAGGCAACATTGACAAAAAATGAAATAAAGCATTGTTTATATTTTGCATAGAAATTTATATTTTTGTTTGATATAATAATATAGAAAATTTAGACCTCAGGAGGGTTATCTAATGGCAAGTTTATCACTTCGCAATGTTTACAAGAGATATCCTGGCGGCGTTACCGCTGTTACGGACTTTAATCTTGAAATTAAAGACAAAGAATTTATAATTTTGGTTGGACCTTCTGGTTGCGGTAAATCTACAACACTTCGTATGGTTGCCGGCCTTGAAGAAATTTCCGACGGTGAGATTTACATCGGCGATCGTCTCGTTAACGATGTAGCTCCTAAGGATAGAGATATCGCAATGGTTTTCCAGAACTATGCTCTTTATCCTCACATGACTGTATTTGATAATATGGCTTTCGGTTTGAAGCTTCGTAAAACTCCAAAGGATGAGATTAAGCGTCGCGTAGAAGAGGCTGCTCGTATTCTTGATATTGAGCATCTTCTTGAGCGTAAGCCTAAGGCTTTGTCCGGTGGTCAGCGTCAGCGTGTTGCTTTGGGTCGTGCTATCGTTCGTGAGCCTAAGGTATTCTTACTTGACGAGCCTCTTTCAAACTTGGATGCTAAGCTTCGTGCACAGATGCGTACCGAGATTTCTAAGTTGCATCAGCGTTTGGGTACAACATTTATCTACGTTACCCACGACCAGACCGAGGCTATGACAATGGGTACTCGTATCGTTGTTATGAAGAGCGGTCTTATCCAGCAGGTTGATACTCCTCAAAACCTTTATTTATATCCTTGCAACCTCTTCGTTGCAGGCTTTATCGGTTCACCTCAGATGAACTTTATCGAGTCCAAGCTTCTTAAAGAAGGTGATGACTTCTTCGTAGAGTTCGGTTCTGAAGATACTAAGACCCGTGCAGGCGTTAAGTTCAAGATTAAGCTTCCTGCCGAGAAGAACAAGAATGACTGCTTGTTGCCTTATGTTGATAAGGAAGTTATCATGGGTATCCGTCCTGAAGATGTTCACAATGAGGAAGACCTTATTGCTGCATATCCCGATGGTGTTGTTGAGGCTGACGTTGAAGTTACCGAGCTTATGGGTGCTGAAACCTACCTCTACATGAACTGCGAAGGCCAGCAAATCAATGCACGTGTTGCTCCTACTAACACTGCTAAGCCTGCTGACCACATCACAATCACTATCGAGCCTCAGAAGATTCACCTCTTCGATAAGGACACTGAGCTTACTATCACTAACTAATAAGCATATTAAAAGAACTGCTGTAAAGCAGTTCTTTTTTTGTTGAAAATTTGGTTGGTTTATGTTATCATTTTCATATATTAAATTTTCGGAGTTGCTATGATTAAGAAATTTCTTGAAACAGGAAAAATCGTTGGAACACATGGTGTCAGAGGTATGGTGAGAGTTCAACCTTGGTGTGATGACGGCGATTTTTTAACAAAGTTCAAAAAGGTTTATACCGATGCTAATGGCGAGAACAGCCTCAAAGTGGTTTCTGCCAAACCTCACGGAAATGTAGTTTTGATGACTATTGAGGGAGTAGGTTCAATAGAAGAAGCCGAAAAACTAAGAGGCAAGGTTTTGTATATTAACCGCAAAGATGCAAAACTTCCCGAAGGCAGATATTTTATTAGCGACATTTTGGGTTGCAAGGTTACCGATGCTGATACAGGGGAGACATTAGGCGAGCTTTCGGATGTCAGTGAAACGGGCGCTAACGATGTGTGGCATATTAAAAAAGATGGAAAAGAATATTTAGTTCCTGCCATTGCCGACGTTATTGTTAGCGTAAATCCTGAGGAGGAATCGGTAGTCATAAGACCGCTGAAGGGAATTTTTGATGATGAGAATTGACATTTTAACACTTTTTCCCGATATGTGTAAGACGGTAATGGATGAAAGTATTATCGGTAGAGCACAAAGATCGGGCAAGGTGGAAATCGTTTGCACGAATATTAGAGATTTTTCTGCAAATAAACATAATAAGGTAGACGACACGCCATACGGTGGCGGTATGGGAATGGTAATGTCGGCGCAACCTATTTTCGACTGCTATAAAAGTTTGTATGATGAAAATGAGCCAAAACCTCATTTGATTTATATGTCACCCAAAGGAGAAACTTTCACTCAGAAAAAAGCGGTGGAGCTTTCCAAGAAGGACAGAATCGTTCTTCTTTGTGGACATTATGAGGGTGTTGATGAGCGAGTGATCGAGGAGATAGTTGACGAGGAGTTGTCTTTGGGTGACTATGTTCTCACGGGTGGAGAACTGCCGGCTTTAACGGTAGCTGACGCTGTCTGCCGAATGTTGCCGGGTGTTTTGTCGGATGATTTGTGTTTCGAAGATGAAAGTCATTTTTCGGGACTTTTGGAATATCCGCAGTACACAAAGCCTGCAGTTTGGCAGGAAAGAGAAGTGCCCGAGGTGTTGCTTTCGGGCAATCACGCCAAAATAGCCGAGTGGCGAAGGGTAAAATCGTTAATACTGACTATGGAAAAACGCCCCGATATGCTAACCGCTGATAAGCTTGACAAAAAAGATTTGAAATTGCTTAAAAAATACGGTTACGAATTTTAATGTAGTGAATTTGTATAAATTCAAGGTATACAATTAGGGGTTTGTTGGATAAATATTAGAACTTATTAACAAATAATTGACTATTGCATTAAATGTGGTATAATAAAATTGTACTTTAAACGACAAATTTCAGCGTAGCTGTTTACACTAAACTTTAATGTTAGGAGCATTTTCAATGTGTGTTAAAGATGTTGTAATTCAAAATCAGGTTGGCTTGCATGCTCGTCCTGCAACTTTCTTCATTCAAAAGGCAAATGAGTTTAAATCTTCAATTTGGGTTGAAAAGGAAGAAAGAAAGGTTAACGCAAAAAGCCTTTTAGGTGTTTTATCATTAGGTATTGTTGGCGGAACTTCAATTAAAATCATTGCTGACGGTTCTGATGAAAAGGCTGCTATTGATGGCCTTGTAGCACTTGTAGAATCAGGTTTTGTTGATTAATTTTAACTAAATAGATTTTAATGGGCTGAAAAAATAATTTTCGGCCCTGATTTTTATTGACAAACGTAAAAAAATAGGTATAATAGTACTTGCGCCTAAAAAAGGCGTGAAAATATCCGGGTGTGGCGCAGCTGGTAGTTTGAGTTCGACCGCTGCCTGTGGCAGAAACAGGGAGTAACTCAAAGGCGCCGAAACAAGGAGCAATATGAACGGCAGTGAGTAGTGCGACTATGTTTCAAGAGTAAGCGTAGCGCGCGGGCAAATTGGTTTTA
>JAZOQF010000151.1:0-6086 GCA_045655905.1 Acutalibacteraceae bacterium
CATATCACCAATAAGGGTCACATCGGTTACGAATTTGTTTGTTGGAATGCAACCGAGCAATCGCATTATAAGGGACTTACCCATATAAGCATCTGTAGTGCAGATAATCGACAGTCTTTTTGGAAAGAAAATTCTAAAAGCCAATTTCATATCCAAAAATGAGGAATGATTCATCAAAATAAGGCAAGGCCCTTTTGCTTTTTCCATTCTGTCGGTTGCGTATTTGAATTTAACAGCCCAAAGTTCAGGAATGGAAATAAGTCTAATCAATGCTCCTAAAAGCCATAAGGGCTTTAGGGGCTTTTTGTGTTTAGGGGTTTTGATCTTGTCTAATTCTTCGAGGGTTATATTTCTTGTTTTAATTTTCATAAAGCACCTCGCTTTTAATTTATTTTACCTCAAAATCTCTTAAAGTACAAGTTAAATTTGTTCTACTTAGGACAACCGTTACATAAAATTAAACAAAAGCATAAAAAGGAGTGGCAAAATGGCGGACAGATTTAACGGTATGCTTTACGGTGTGGATGGGGACATAAAAAGAATTTTGCAAGGTCTTCCTTTTGCGATTAAGGAAAAAACCGAGGAAATACGCTTGCGAAAGGGACTGCCGTTGGCGTTGACGGTATCGGGACAAACTGTTTTTGTAAAAAAGGACGGACAAACCTCCTTGTATCCCACGCAAAATCTTTTTTCTGTGACACAAAACGATATAAAACAAAGTTTTAGATTATTGTGCAATAATTCCGCATTCGCACACGAGTCGGAACTTAAAAATGGATATATCCGTCTTGAAAACGGAAATCGGGCAGGGGTGTTCGGCAGGATAAATGACGAGGGGTATATGGATGATATAACCTGTATAAATTTGCGAATTGCAAGAGAAGTCAAAGGTGTTGCTACAAAGTTGGCGTTAGGATTCAGGGGTGAGGGATGGCTTATTGCCGGACCACCGGGCAGTGGTAAAACAACCATTTTGAGGGATTTTGCAAGACAAATTTCTGATGGTTTATTTGAAAAAAGCTACCGAGTTGCGGTTATTGATTCACGAGGGGAACTTAGTGGAAACGGTGTGAATGATTTAGGTATATCTACGGATGTTTTAAAAACCGAAGATAAGTCTAAAGGGGTTGAAATCGCTTTAAGGACAATGAATCCACAGGTTATTGTTTTTGATGAAATTGGCTCGTTTCAAGAACTTAAAAAGGTGCAAGACGGGTTTAACTCAGGAGTGTCGGTTATAACTACTGCTCATATAGGCGATAAAAGCGAACTTTTAAAAAGGCAGATAACAAGAGAACTTATAATTTCAGGTGTTGTTAGAAAAATCGCTTTGTTGTCACATTTTTGTCGTGGAGAAATTGAGATAATCACTTCAAAGGAACTGGAAAATGAGTACATTTAAAATTATTGGTCTTTTGCTTGTGTTTTCATCGTCAAGCTTTTTGGGGTTTTATAAGTCAAACCGGTTATTAAAAAGATGTGAAGCACTTAGTGAACTTTGCATTTCTTTAGATAAATTAGCAAAGTGTATTAAATGTGGTACATCGAATTTGCAAGAGCTTTTAACTTTGTGTTTTAATAATAAAGTTTTTTTAACTCAAAAAGGTTGCATCTTAAATGATGACAGACTTTCAAAGGATGATAAGAAATTGTTTGAAAAGTTAATATCTGAAATGGGTATTTCGAATAAAGAGAGTGAAATAAAAAATGTATCGCTTTATAATGCGTTGTTTCGAAAAAAATTAAAAGAGGCCGAGCAAGACGCTGAACGTCTTGCGAAACTCTATAATTCTTTGGGAATGTTAATTGGTGTTAGTGTTTGTATTTTTTTGATTTAGGTGAAAAGTATGGATGTGGATTTTATATTTAAAATTGCCGCAATAGGGATTATTGTTACGGTACTTAATTTAGTGCTTGTACGCTCGGGCAGAGAGGACCAAGCTTTGCTTACTACTTTAGCAGGGCTTGTGGTTGTACTTTTAATGGTGGTAAACGCTGTCGCTGAACTGTTTACTACCGTTAAATCTTTATTCGGTCTATGATGAACGAGGTTTGGAAAGTATTGGCGATTTGTGTTATCGGCGCGGCAATTTCAATAGTGTTAAAACAAAAATCGGGTGAGTATGCCTTTGGTGTTGCGATTGCCACAGGAATATGTGTTTTGATTTTTGTATTGAATGCAGTGGCGCAACCGATAAATGAAATCGAAGAAAAACTTTCGGATTCTGGCCTTAAAACAGAGTACTTTAAGGTAGCGCTTAAAGCTGTGGGACTCGCATACATAACAGATTTTATTGCAGATGCCTGCCGTGATGCAGGGCAAATATCACTCGCTTCAAAGGCGGAACTTGCGGGAAAGGCTACGATATTTTTACTCTCTGTGCCGATATTGATGTCTGTTTTGGAAACTGCCATAGGTTTTTTAAAATGAAAAAAATATTAGGTTTAATTATAGCGGTTACGCTGTTTTTCTCTTTAGATAGTTCCATTATGGGATTGACTGCTGAGGATTTTTTGCAAGAACAAAGAGAATTATCTGGGGTTGAGCAGATAGAGGATTCTTTGCCAAATGCCGCTAAAGAATTTTTGAATGATAATGATATTAAAGCAGGGGAAAATGAATGGGTAGGAGAAATTGGTGTCGACAAGGTTTTTAGTCTTATTTTTGATACTGCAAAGAAAAAAATAACTACGCCTTTTTCACTCTCGACCCTTATTTTGGCAGTAGTTTTAATAAGCGGTGTACTAAATTCGCATCAAAGCAGTATTTCTGACAGCACAGCCGCATTTGCAGTTACAGCAGTATCAGCAGCAATTATCACAACGCCTTTAATAAGCGTAATAAATTCTGCGGTTGAGGTTTTGCAGTCTTTGTCGGTTTTTATGACTGCGTTTGTTTCTGTGTTCGCCGTGATTTTGGCATCTAACGGACAGACGGCAACCTCGGTATCTATGAGTGGATTGTTGCTTGGTGCTACTCAGATAGTTGAAATAGTTGCTAATCATTTTGTAATACCCTTAATGTGTGGATATTTAAGTGTAAGTATTGCCTCAGGAGTGTCACCTTTGCTTGCAAAAACTAATCTTAACGAAAGTCTTAAAAAAATATCTTTTTGGATAATGTCATTAGTGACAACCGTTTTTTTAGGGGTGCTTAGTATTCAAACTACCATAAGCGCATCGGCAGATTCCTTAACCATTAGAACAGCAAGATTTGTGATTGGAAGCTCTGTACCGGTTGCAGGCACAGTGCTTTCAGAGGCTTTAACAACTGTTACTGCGTCGTTAGGCGTTCTAAAAACGTCGGTTGCTATATATGGCGTTGTGGCTTGTTGTGTGATTTTTTTGCCGTTACTCATTGAACTTATATTATGGCGCTTATGCCTTAATGTTACCTCAATTGTGGCTCAGGTATTATCATCTGAAAATATATGCCGACTGCTCAAGTGTGTGGATACGGCTGTTTCTGTGCTTTGCGGAATAATTCTTTTATCAATGGCATTGTTTGTTATTTCACTCTCTGTAGTGGTGTCGGTGGGTAGGCTATGAACTGGTTTAATTCTTTGATTACTGCTTTTTGCACAGCAGGTATTTGCTTTGGAGCATTATTTATTATCAGTCCGTCAGGGAGGATGGAAAGGTCTGTCAAATATATCTTATCCCTATGTTTTTTGATTATGGTTATTACGATTTCGGGAGTAAAAATGAAAATAAGCAATTTTGATATTAATTTTGACACAAATGTATCTGTAAACGTTGATAAACTTAAAATTTCTACAGTAGAGTATACTATTGCTTTGGCGCTTCAAAATGCGGGAATTGATTTCAGGGAAATTTGCGTTTCTACGGATAATTCAGAAACAGACGGCATAAGTTGTACTAAGGTAAAAATATATACAGTCTGTGATAGAGAAAAAATAGTAAGTGTTTTAGGTGAAGAAACTAAGAATTTCAAGGTGGAAGTAATAAATGAATGAAATAGTAAATAAATATTTAAAGGTGTTTAAAAAACCTAAAAACATTGTTTTTTTAGGCATGATAGGTATTGTTTTTGTTTTATTGTCATCGCTAATGACAGGCGAGAACAACAAAAAGGAAGTGGTGCCTTCGGTATCAATAACAGCCGAGGAATACAAAGCAGTTTTGGAAAATGATATTAAAAAAACGGTTATGGATATTACAGGAAGCAAAAATGTATCGGTAGTTATAACTTTAGAAAGCGGAATAAAATATGCTTATGCCGATATAAAAGAGGAAACGCTGACAGAAAAGCAGGAAAAGGAAAACCGCACATCAGACAGCGGTGTTAAAGAGGGTTATATTACAGTAAAAACTGCTGACGGAGGCGAAGAGGCATTGCTTGTTACCACCGAAATGCCTGAGGTTAGAGGCGTTGCTATCGTTTGTGATGGTGGTGACAATGAATATATTGTTGAAAAAATTCAAAATGCTGTCACGGCGGCTTTGGATATAAAATCGAAAAGAGTATATATTTGTGGGAGGAATACATAGTGAAAAAGGGTAAGGTATTTGGAAAAGGTCAGCTGACAGTAGCCTTAATGGTTATTGCGCTGGGTGGTGCAATATGGCTTAATACAAAATATTTGCCGAGTTCCACAAAATATTTAGGTGAAACTTCTTATGTGGATAATATATCTTCAGGGCAGGCTGTGGAAACATCAGCAAAGGCCGAGACAGATTATTTCGCTGAATGTAAAAAAGACCGAGAAAAGGCAAGACAAGAGGCTATCGAACTAATTGAGGATACACTTGATAATGATAATTTAAAGGAAAAGGATAAAAAATCAGCCTTGGCAAAGTTAGAAGAAATTGCAGGAAGAATTGAACAAGAAAGCAACATTGAAACACTTTTAAAGGCAAAAGACTTTAAAAAAGCAGTAGCCGTTATAAACGATACAGGGGTAACCGTTGTGGTTAAAGGGGAAGGCTTAACCTCGGGTCAGACCCTTCAAATTCAGGATATTGTAACGGGTGAAACCAATGTGGCTTTGGCGAATATAAAAATTGTGCCTGTAAAATAAAATTTTTGTTGTTTTATTTTTGAATTGTGGTATAATGTAAGTGTAATATACTACGGAGGTATAAATATTATGAGCAATAGAACAGAACTTTCGGTTAATACTGAAGTTTTAGCTAAGATGACTGAGATAGCTGCAAAGGAAATTGACGGTGTTGTTGGCCTTTCTAAGAAAGCTATTAATTTAAAGGGTGCTGTTAAATCTAAAAATCCTT
The DNA here is from genome assembly GCA_045655905.1 of Acutalibacteraceae bacterium. Lineage (GTDB taxonomy): Bacteria > Bacillota > Clostridia > Oscillospirales > Acutalibacteraceae > UBA737. Next base: position 5,254 of record JAZOQF010000151.1, read on the forward strand.
TCACAGGTGTTAAAATTGAAAGCGTTAACGGTGCTTTAAAGCTTAATGTTTATATTTGCGTTAAGAAGGACGCCCTTGTTAAAGAAGTTGCTGAAAAGGTTCAGGCAAATGTAAAAGAAAAAATCCAAACCATGACCGGCACTGCTGTAACACAGGTTAATGTAAATGTTGCTGATATTCAGTTAGAGGAAACCGAAGAAGAATAAATAATAACCCGATAGGCAAATGTCTATCGGGATTTTTTCTAAATTGCAGGAGTTTAAAATGATTAAAGGCGTTATTTTTGATTTAGACCATACCCTGTTTGATAGGTATGCTACCTTTCGTGCAACACTGGATAATCTTTATGATAATATAAGGGACCAAATCCCCGAAACCGTATCTTTGGAAGAGTTTTCAGAAGGTGTAATTGCCAGTGAGCAAAAGTACATATATCATAGTTTTGATTTAATCGCTGAAGATGTTTTCAAAAAAGGTCTTTTGTTGGAAAAACTTTCGGGTAGAGAGTTTTGGGGTTATGTTTGCAAATACTGTTGGCCAAAGGCAGCAGTGAAATATCCTTTTACCGAGCCCATGCTTGAAAAACTTCGTGAAATGGGTCTTAAAATCGGAATTATAACTAATGGTAGTGTAGAATCCCAAAAGGCAAAAATTGATTTGTTGGGAATGGATAGGTTTGTTGATGAGACTATAATTTGTGGCACATTGGGAGTGCAAAAACCCGAGAGACTTCCTTTTGATGTGATGTGCGAAAGATTAGGTATGAACGCAAATGAACTTTTATATGTGGGAGATAATCCTATAAATGATATAATGGCAGCAAGAAATGCAGG
>JAZOQF010000152.1:0-1831 GCA_045655905.1 Acutalibacteraceae bacterium
CGGTCAGGATAAAGCAAAGGACAACCTTAGGATTTATATTACTGCCGCAAAGCAGCGAAAGGAAAGCCTTGACCACTGTTTGCTTTACGGTCCTCCCGGACTTGGAAAGACTACGCTTTCAGGTATTATTGCAAGGGAGCTTGGTGTTAACCTACGTGTAACCTCGGGTCCTGCTATTGAAAAACAGGGAGATCTGGTTGCAATTCTTACCTCTTTAGAGGAGGGCGATGTTCTTTTTATTGATGAAATACACCGTCTTTCCCGTAATGTTGAAGAAATTTTATATCCTGCAATGGAGGATTTTTCTCTTGACATTATCATTGGCAAAGGTCCGTCGGCTCGTTCTATCAGAATTGATGTTCCAAAATTCACTCTTGTTGGTGCTACTACCCGTTCGGGTCAGTTGACAGCTCCTTTAAGAGACCGTTTTGGTGTACTATTAAGACTTGAACTTTATACACCCGAACAGTTGGCACAGATTGTGATTCGTTCCGCAGGAATTTTGGGAATTGAAATCGATAAAGACGGAGCTTTGGAAATCGCGTCACGTTCAAGAGGAACACCAAGAATTGCTAACCGACTACTTAAACGAGTGAGAGACATAGCACAGGTAGAATACAACGGAATAATTGATGAAAAAACTGCCCGTGCTGCTTTAGAACGTTTTGAAATTGATGAACTCGGTCTTGATGATTTTGACCGTAGAATGCTTGGTGTTATAATTAACAATTATGGTGGTGGTCCTGTAGGTCTTGACACCTTAGCTGCAGCACTTGGTGAAGAGGCGGTTACCATCGAGGATGTTTACGAGCCATACTTAATGCAGTTGGGATTTTTGTCAAGAACTGCCCGTGGCAGATGTGTTACAAAGCTAGCTTTTGACCATTTGGGAATACCTTTTAATGGCGAAACTTCACAGCAAAGTATGTTTTAAGGATTATTTATGAGAAGTGTAGAAAGTTTTAAAGATTATGAACTAATAGATGCTGACAGCGGCGAAAGACTTGAACGTTGGGGTGATATTATCTTAATCCGACCTGACCCACAGGTTATTTGGTCAGGGGATAGAAAAGACCCGAGATGGCACACGCCACACGCCATTTATCATCGTTCGCAGTCAGGCGGAGGATATTGGGAAAGATGTAAAAATGTTCCCGATGTTTGGAGTATTGATTTTGAAGATTTGACCTTTAGATTAAAGCCGATGGGCTTTAAACATACAGGTTTGTTTCCTGAACAGGCAGTGAATTGGCAGTTAGCAAAAAAACTGATTGAAAAAGCAAACAGACCAATTTCGGTGCTCAATTTATTTGCTTATACGGGCGGAGCAACAGTTGCATGTCTTAGTGCCGGCGCTAAGGTTACCCACGTTGATGCATCCAAAGGAATGGTGCAATGGGCAAAGGAAAACGCCGCTGTTTCAGGGCTTAAAGATGCAAATGTGCGTTGGCTTGTGGATGACTGCTTGAAATTTGTCAAAAGGGAAATTCGCAGAGGCAATACCTATGACGCTATAATTATGGATCCGCCTTCATACGGCAGAGGACCAAACGGAGAGGTTTGGAAATTAGAACAGCAACTGACAGAATTGTTATCTGAGACGGGTAAACTTTTGTCGGACAATGCTTTGTTCTTCTTTCTTAATTCCTATACAGGTGGACTTTCTCCAACGATTTTAAATTATATGGTTAAAACCTATGTTGTTAAAGGTCGCAAGGGTGATGTAATGACCGATGAAATCGGTTTGCCCGTTACAAATAAGGGCATATCACTTCCTTGTGGTAACACAACGATATGGACAGAGGATAATGGATAATATTATTGAAATTAA
>JAZOQF010000153.1:0-18621 GCA_045655905.1 Acutalibacteraceae bacterium
GTCTTTGGAATTTCACCGAAATTATGAGCGGACAAAACAACCCATTTCTTTTCCTCAATTGCTTGGTCGATAATTTTCTTTGTGCCTTCAAAGGTTGTTATCCATCTGCGCTGAATACCATCTTTATCAATTTTTTTATAATCATACTGTGTAGATACACCGTATAAGTTAGAGTATTTATAGTACTTTCTGGTAATGGGTTCCATCAATTCAAAATTGGCAGTATTTTCACCGCCGTTATTACCGGTTGCTATAATACCGTTAATTTTAAAGCCATATGCGCTAAGAATTGCGTATGAATCACCTAATTGTTTTTCAAAAACTTCAACAGTTGAATTATCTTTGGTTAAAACTGTATGGTCAACAGTATGCGAAAGAACTTCACCGCCTGCAGCTTGGAGCTTCTCGAGTAATTTTCTCTTACTCTCAACCTTTGCTTCATTGGCAGTAGCTGCCATACACATTGGGAAGTTATAATCCTTAAACATTTTAAGTGTTTCTTCAAAGAAATTTCCCTTGTACTTTGATGGCAACGTTTCATAGCAATCATCAAAAACAAACGTGACATAAGCCTTGTCGAATTCTTTAAAATAAAAATCTTCAGCAGCGGAAACCGAAGCCGGTGCTACTAAAGTAGCTATCAAAATAGCCGAAATTAAAAGCAAAAATAGTCTCTTCATAAGAATTGCTCCTCAAAATTGTATTATATATAAAAATTATATCAAATATAAAAATAGTTGTCAACACGAATTTACAGGATTTATATCGAGTGACAACTTTAGTTTACATGAAAAGAATGTGTTTTTAATTCAGGCGAATGAAATAATAATGGAAAATAATTATCATTTCCGTATTTTTTAAGAAATTCTTTGTTTATAATTTCGTTGTATAATGAGCCTATACTTCTTTTTTCTGTCAGAGATTCTTTATAATAGCATTCATCACTACAGAAAATCCAATTGCCCGCAAAAACAACAGAAGAACCCTTGGTATGACCGCCAATTTTTTTAATTATAATCTCATCATTAAGTGAATATTCGTCATCAAAAGTATTCACTTCAGAAAAAACCGGAATATAATTTTTACCTATTAAATACTCGTCTTTTTGAATATGAATTACAGCGTTTTTATATTCGGCGATACATGCTATATGGTCGTGGTGTGCATGCGTAATTATTATATCGGTGATTTCATTCGGCTTAAACCCGTAGTTATCCAAAAGTTGAGCAGGCTTGATAAAATTTTCAAAAACAAAATCGCCACACTCGTTACAACCTGTATCAACGAGAATTTTTTTATCTGAGTATTCAATTAAATAAAAGCAAAACGAAATTGGCAAAAGGCGGTCTTTTGAACCGCCTTTAAAAATATAATTCTCACCAAAAACGCTATCTGCATATTTAAAACAGGTTATCTTCAATTTACTTCACCTTTAAAACAACTTTACCAACATTTTGACCTTTATATAGAATATCGTGCGCTGCCTCGGCTTCGGCGATTGGCAAAACAGCGTGAATTGTTGGTTTTATCTCCCCAGAGGACACCTTGCTCCAAACATTTTCAACTAAAGCTGAAAGTATTTGAGCTTTAGTTTCAGGTGTGCGAGAGCGTAATGTAGAGCCGATTATTCTAACATTTCTAACATAGATATTTTTAAGGTCAATTTCGGTTTTAGTTCCAGCTAATGCAGCAATCATTATCCAACGAGCTCCATGGGTTAAGTAATGAATACATTTACCCATAATTTCACCGCCCAAACAATCAATAGCAACATCAACCGAATGACCGTTTGCCAATTCTTCCTTTAAAACTTCAACTATATCTTCCTCTTTTGTTGCAACTACTCTATCTGCATTTAAATGTTTGATACTTTCGGCTATTTCTTTAGTTAGTACGGTAGTAATAACCCTAATACCAAAAGCTTTAGCCATTGGTATTATAACGGATGCCAAACCGCTAGCACCTGCATTCATAAGCAAAGTATTACCGGGCTTAATACCGCCTTCAATAAAGAGATTCAAGTAAGCTGTTGCAAACGCTTCGGGAATTGCAGCCGCCTCAACCATAGTGCAATTATCAGGAACAGGCATTAACATATCGTATTTAACAGCAACATACTCAGCATAACCACCTCCGCCTAAAAGCGCACAGACCTTATCCCCTACTTTCCAATTGGAGTTTTGTTTTGCTTCCTCGCCTAAGTCAACAACAACACCCGAAATTTCGAGTCCCATCCACTCAGGACATCCCTCGGGTGGTGGATAGTCACCTTCTCTTTGCATTAAATCTGCACGATTTAGTGCTGCATAATGAATTTCAACAAGGACCTCTTCAGGTTTTATTTGTGGGTCGGATACATTATCCCATCTTAAACTTCTATCATCGTTAACTAAAATAGCTTTCATTATATCAACTCCTTAAAATTATTTAGTCTCTCGCCAATCAAACAAAACTCCAATCGGAAAGTTTTTGTCATTTACAAGCCTTGTATACACTTCGCCACAATCTTCAGGCTTGTTAATTTCAAATACAATATCCTTGAAGTTCAAGCGTCCGCCTTTAATTAAATTTAATAAAGCGGTAATATCATCGATTTCATTCCAATATCCGGGGTACGACTCAACCTTTGGTCTTGCCATTGTATGAGCACCAATAAGCTGAATTCCGGGGGCATGGACTTTATTATAGTAATCAATTGTAAAGTCCGAGTTCCTTGTACAACCAAGCAGTGCGATTCTGCCAAACTGTTTCATACAATCAAGCGCCTGGTCAAGACCAATTCCAAGTCCCGTAACCTCAATACAAACATTCACACCGCCATAAGAGGCGTTTTTAACATTATCAACAAAATCGTTCGCAGTCGGATCGAAGGCGAAATCTGCACCGCATTTCAAAGCGATATTTCTTCTTTCTTCAACAGGGTCCACCGCAATTATCGGATAAGCGCCTGCCGCTTTCAAAAGTTTTACGGCAAAAATGCCTAAAATCCCAAGTCCCATTACAAGAGCGCTTTCGCCAATTTCAAGCTTTGTCTTTCTGATACCTGCCAACGGAAATGTAGAAATAAAAGTCATTGCAGCTTCTTCTAAAGAAACACCATCTGGTATTTTTACAACCTTTTTTCTGTTTATGGTGATATTCTTTTTATGAGCGCCCCAAAAAACCAAAACCCTGTCGCCAATTTTAATATCGGTAACATTTTCACCAATGTCAGAAACTATACCCGCTGCAGAATATCCGCAATAACGTGGAAAAACAGCAACAGCGTCTTCCATTTGTCCCGGTCCATTTCGCTGACCTGTTATATTAGACCTCTCGGTTCCGCTACTAATAGCAGAAAACTGTAAGTCGATGGTAACCTCGTCGGCTTTTGGCGGCAAACATTCTGTTTCTAAAAGTTCAGCGGTGTTCACTTTGGTAAAAACTATTTGTTTTGTAATCATAATTATAAATCCTCTCCACAAGCTTTTAAAACCAAGCGATTTAAATTTAATTCATAATCATAGTCGTAAAGATTTTCTTTTTCGCCGCAAACAAGCTCGGCAAAATTCTTCATCATACCGTCATAACGGTTATAAACTTCTGAGGTTTTATGCTCGCCGTCAGAGTCCCATCCGTCATCGGCTAAAACTTCACGAACTTTTGTAACTTGGTCACCAACCGCATAATTCGGATTTTTGTAGCAGTTTATCTCTAATGGTCGAATTTCTATTGTTCCTCTTTCTCCGCATATAATCAAATGTCGTCTACTGAAACCACCGGGTTCTGCTGTGGTAGTCTTTGCGAAAGAAACACCATTAGGATACTTAAACACAGCCATGCCAAAGTCTTTTGAAGTTATTCCGTCCTTGCCTGTGGAGGAATTCAGTGGTATTACCTCAAGTGGCTCGCCCTGAATTTTGTAAATTAAATCTACTAAATGACAGCCAAGGAAAAACATCATCCCACCAGGGAAACGGTCAAGCCATTGAGCTTTTTCTTTTGTATGCTCACAACTCATCTGCGCCTCAACCGAATAGACTTTTCCTATGTCGCCATTTCTAACCTTTTCAATAGCTTCCATTACAACCGGATTAAAGCGATACATATAACCCGTTGTGAAAACCAAATTTTTAGCCTTTAATATTTCTATAAGTTTTTGGAAATCCGAATGTTTCAGACCACTCGGTTTATCCATATGTACATTCAAACCCTTTTCTGCTGCCATAATAGCATATTTTGTAAGATTTACTTCCTCAGTTTCGATAATTGCACCATCGAGGTCAGGAATACTTAAAGCCTCTTCAATAGAAAGAAAAGGTATTTTTTTGACGTCACGATATTTATGTATATCGCTCGCAAATGGCTCTAACTCACAATCTGGCACAGCAATAGCTACAACATCAAAAATATCATTTTGTCTTAAAAGACTTTCTAAAACTACTTTTGAATGGTCGTGGCCCAAGCCGATTTGAACAACCTTGATTTTTCTCATAAGCACTCCCCTGTATGATTTCTATATTAATTTTATAAAATATTGCTTTAACAATTTCAATATGTTATACTGTAAAAAAAGTAACTTTTCTGCATTTTATAAGGTGGTCATATATGGAAAACAATAAACATATTTTTGTTTCTGAGCTTTCTGCAAGCGAACATTCATTTAACAACTTTCATTTTTGCCGAGGAAACACAACTAAAAGAAAGACACGTTTCGGTTTTATTGAAAAAGGTAATGGTACGTATATCTATCTAAACAAAAAAATTAACGTTTCTGAGGGTGATATAATCTTTATACCCGAAAGGATTTTTTGCTATTCTGAATGGCACGGAAATCCCGATATAAAGGTTACATACATCAACTGCTTTATGCACTACAATAACGATTTTGACTATGAGCCGCAAAAACTCACTAGTAATGAAAAAAATCGTAAAACAATTCTCGAAATCAAAAAGTTATTGAATGGTGATATGCTTGATGAACTAAATGCCTATTCCCTTTTCTACTCACTTTTAGGCGATTTAATTCCCAATATGGTGCAGAGTGAAATTCCAATGGACTCGACACTGCAAAAAGCTATTGAATACATTACGAATAATTGGGACGGTGAATTTTCTGTTCCTGAACTTTCAAAAGTGTGTTGTGTCAGCGAATCGAAATTATATCACCTTTTTCAAGAACAGTTAGGACAGACTCCGGTGAATTTTCTCAATTCCATTAAAATCAATCATGCGATTAAATACCTTGAAAATAGTGATTATTCTGTTTCACAGATTAGTCGTCTTGTTAATTTTAACTCAGAAAATCATTTCAGAAAAATCTTTATTAACATCACAGGTATTACACCGCTAAAATACAGAAAACTTTATTCAAAATAAATTAAGCTCCCCGAAATTCGGGGAGCTTTTTAAATTAGTTTTAGCCAAGAGCTACCATACTAAATACAAGTGCGAAGAGCGCAACCGTTTCGCAAAGACCTACAACTGTAATGTATTGCGAGAAACCTTTTCCGGTTTCAGCTAACGCATCTGCACCTGCGGCACCGGCTTTTCCTTGAACGTAAGCAGAAACTGCCATAGCAAGACCGGAAATAATTCCGATACAGAACAAAAATGTTGGGTCAGCGTTTGAGGTTTTCATTTGTTGCATTAAGAGAAAACCGTAAATTGTTTGTGTAAGAGGTGCACCGGCAAAAACAGTAAGAATGAACGGCGCCGCCTTGTTGCTCATGTAACATTTTTTCCAAGCTCCTATAGCCGCCTGACCCGCAATACCAATACCGATTGCCGAACCGATTGCGGCAATTCCCATTACTAACGCTGTTCCTAATGATGCTAAATTCATATTTATTCTCCTTTTAATTCAATTTATTCTTCGAAAGGTTTAAATTTATGTCCACTCCAAGACATATCCAAATGAGATGAAAATTCCAATGTGTTCAGTCGGATTCCATGAACAATTACCGATAAAACATTTAATATCATGTTTATTCCGTGACCGAATACTAACAAAATAATTGCGACTATCATAAACAAAAAATTTCCAAAAAACGGTCCTGCAAGTTCGTTCACAGTAGTCGATATTGCGGCGCCCGCTAAACCTACAGCCCAAAGTCTGATATAAGAAACTATGTCAGAAAATACGTTAACAACACCAAGCAAAACAGAAACGATATTAGTAAGGCTTGAAAGTATTGATTTTATAACGCTTCCCTCATAATTTGCGAATATAAAACTTAAAACAAAGCCAACGCCAATCAAGGCAATAGCAATTGTACCAATAGGAATTCCGCCAATAACCAATCCAAAACTAAACACTTGAGCATTTACAACAAGGCTCAAAACAACATAGTAAATACCTAACAACTGCATAATTGAGCCTATATCGCCAAGAAGTTTTAATGATTTTCTGTTTCTGAAAACACCTTTAATATGAGCTACTGTTAACTGAATTAACGCTAAGCTAAAACAAAAAATCTGTAAATTCTGTGCGGTTGTAAGACCTACATCACCCTCTGTCCAGAAAGGATGCCAAATCTTATCACCATATACATTAGAAATAACAGGTACCGACAGAGATTTTAACCAATTCGGCAAAACTTCAGATGATAGTCCAAACCAAGTGCAAGTCAGCGTTCCCCAAAGGACCGTTGATAGTCCAAAGAGTCCAACGAGCAAGAACATTGGTGAAACTTCTTTTCTTGAAACAAGTGCTTTTATAATCGGTATCGCAGAAACGGCACAAATCAATAAACCATATCCACCATCGCCAAAAATAATACCGAAAAATATGAGTATAAACGCTAAGAACCAACCCGAAATGTCATATTCGAAATATCCGGGAACTGTACCTAAGAAGTCAGTTAATGGATAAATTAGACTAACAAACTTGTTATTTTTGAGTTTCGTTGGAACATTATCCTCTATAGTAGGTTCTTCTACCAGTAAACCCCAAGAATTTTCTTTCGAAGCCTCTTTCAAGGTATCCAGCTTTTCCACTTCAATAAATCCTTTGAAATAAGCTACCGAAAGCGGACGATTTTCATCTGATGATAGACTTTCATTTTCCATTCCGCAAGAATAAATCTCAAATTCGATTTCTTTTTGAATTGTAGTAATTGCGTTCTTCATGCTATCCGCAAAAACTGCAAAGGAAGAAATTTTATCGTCAATTTCTTGAATTTCGGTTTGCAAATGAACGATTCGTTGTTCGATTTCTTCGGTTGAAGTTTCCGGCAACTTAAATCGATAGGATTTTATCGATTCGATAGCACTTTTTTCATCTTCATCATCAGATAATAAAACTAAAAATTTAACCGACGCCTTTGTTTTAGAAATGCAAAGTGTTTTTAAATTGTCATCTAGCTTATCATATTCCGATTTCGGCATATCAAAAAGCTGTAATTCCACACCTTTTTCAGCGATACTGTCGATAATTTGCGGATTGATTTTTCCCCAACTTTTTAGACGTTCAAGCTCAGAGTTTAATGAAATCAACTCCGACTGACAAGATTTCTTTTTATCCGTTAAGGATTCGATTTCCTGTGCTACAGAAACAGCCTCACTTTGAGAAATCGTTTCGCAAGTGTCGTTTTTAGTTTTACCAATGCTATAAAGTGCGTTTTCAAGCAAAGATATTTTTTCTTTAAGCTCATTTACTTTTTCGCTTGAGACCTCTGTCATTTCAATATGAAGAATACCTAATTTTCGAAGTTTTTTAAGTGTTGAAGATTTTTCATCTCCCATAATTATGAGAGAAACTTTTTTCATTGGTACTATCATAACGAATACACCTCCTCTTGAGAAGCCAATTCGTTACGCAGAGCAATCTTACGCTTCGAAATTTTCGAACGGACAACTGCACTAACCTGTTGGTCCGCCATATAAATTGAAATCTTTTTAATATTTTTCTCAGTTTCAGGGATTTTTACCTTTTCAAACAGATTTACTCTTTGAGAAGTAGAAAGCAACTCACTTTCCAAGAGTCTAACCTGTTCGTCTAACACTTGAGCCTTAAGGTCAAGCGATATTGCCCTTTCCATGTGATTTGCAGCAATATCAACCCAAAGCGGAGTTTCATATAAATCATAGTCACCACGGTGAAAATCTGCATTTATAAATGTTGGAATATCAACACCTGCAATATTTTCAGTACCTTTTTGAATATTGGTGACAGTGATTATATTTTTCGGAAAAACATCCATCTCACTAAAAACAGCTATCCAAGACGAAAAACCTTTTTCAAGTTCTTCTTTTTCTTTTCTAACAGCAATGGCTTTTGCCTCAATACTACGAATCTCGGTTTGAAGCTGTTGTTTTTTTAGTGTTAGAGTAGGCAAATATCTACGATACATTTTAAGGGCATCTTTTTGTACCTTTAACTCATTTTTAGTTAATTTGATTTTTGCCAAAACCGTAGTCCCCCTTACCCTTTAGGCCAAAATTCATCAGTAAGGTCTGACTTAATGCCGGTTTCATCCTTTTGGAAGCAGTCAGCTAATATCTTCCAGCCAAGGTCAAGCGCGTCTTCAAGAGAAAGATTAACCGACAAATCCATTAGTCCATCTTCAAATAGTTCACCATATTTCAACAACTTTTCATCCCAACGGCTCATAGAAAATCCCATGTTCTTCTTCTCTACTGTTTCTCTGTAAGAAGAATATAAACGAATCATTGCATCCATTAGCGCACGGTGGTCTTTTCTTGTCTTGCCGTTAACATTTTGCTTAAGACGTGAAAGTGAACCAAATGGTTCGATGCGGCCACCCTTGAGGTAATACTGACCCTCAGTAATATAACCTGTGTTATCAGGTACAGGGTGTGTTACGTCGTCACCGGGCATTGTGGTAACAGCCAAAACAGTAATCGAACCCGAATTAGCAAAGTCAACCGCCTTTTCGTAACGTGCCGCAAGCTGAGAATAAAGGTCACCGGGATAGCCACGGTTAGATGGAACCTGTTCTTGTGTAATTGCAATTTCTTTCATTGCGTCAGCAAAGTTTGTCATATCAGTTAGAAGTACCAAAACATCCTTGTTTTGTAAAGCAAACTGCTCAGCAACAGCCAAAGACATATCAGGAATCATCATACATTCAACGGTGGGGTCAGAGGCAGTATGAATAAACATAACCGTTTTACTAAGTGCTCCGCCGTTTGAAAGCGCTTCTTTAAAGTATAGGAAGTCATCATATTTAAGACCCATACCACCAAGCACAATAACATCAGCTTCTGCCTGCATAGCAATACGAGCAAGAAGTTGGTTGTAAGGCTCACCTGATATAGAAAATATCGGCAACTTCTGAGAAACAACCAATGTATTAAACATATCAATCATTGGTATATTAGTTCTCATCATTCTATTAGCAAGAATTCTCTTAGTAGGGTTAACAGAAGGACCACCAATGGCTTTCATATTATCAGTAAGCTTAGGTCCTCTATCTCGCGGTTCGCCCGAACCATCAAAAATTCGTCCTAACAAATCTTCACTAAAGGAAACTCTCATTTCTCTACCTAAGAAACGTACCTCGTCACCGGTAGATACACCCTGTCCTCCGGCGAAAACCTGAAGCGAAACAAGGTCTCCGTCTATCTTGTTGACCTGGGCGAGTGATTTTCCGAATCGTGTAGTTATCTGTGCTAACTCATTGTAAAAAACATCCTTAGCTCTAACAGTAATAACGTTTCCGGTGATAGATTCAATTCGATTAAATACTTTATTCATTATCACTCACCGTCCTTTAATAAAATTTCTGCCTTTAGGCTTAATTTTCCGTTATTAGTTTGATACATTTCATCAATTTCGGATTCAACTTTTCTGAAATCATCGCTCTTAAATTCGGTATAATTCCAGTCAATGAATTTTTGTCTTAATCTATTAAAAAATGTTCTTGCATCATCTTTGTCAGCGAGTTCGTAATCACTGCCCAATAGATATACCAACTTATCTGTAACGTATCTCTGGCGTTCAATACCGCAATTAGCTTCAACTAAATCGAACGAGTTTTGTTGCAGATAAACTGCATCAAGCATTTCTTTCTTTAAATAGGTTGTATAGTCTAAAAGTGTCGTTCCATCCTCACCGACGACCTTCATCATTGAGTCTATCTCTTCACCTTGATGAATAATGTTTTTGCAATAATCAGACTTATCGGCATCAATAACGCTTTTATATTTTGACCAAGAAATCAGCGGGTCAATAGCAGGATACTTTCTCGCATCCGAGCGTTCACGTGATAATCCGTGGAAAGCACCAACAACCTTTAAGGTCGCCTGAGTAACAGGTTCTTCAAAGTTACCGCCGGCAGGAGAAACTGTACCGCCAATTGTAACCGAGCCTACGCTTCCGTCTGCTAAACGAACACAGCCTGCTCTTTCATAGAAAGCAGCAATATAAGATTCCAAATAAGCCGGAAACGCTTCCTCACCGGGTATTTCTTCAAGTCTTCCCGACATTTCTCTGAGAGCTTGTGCCCAACGAGATGTGGAGTCAGCAAGAAGTAATACATTAAGTCCCATTTGTCTGTAATATTCTGCAAGAGTCACAGAAGTATAAACAGAGGCTTCACGAGATGCAACAGGCATTGATGAGGTATTACAAATAATTATTGTTCTTTCCATAAGAGAACGGCCGGTTTTGGGGTCGGTAAGTTCAGGGAATTCGGTTAGTGTTTCAACAACCTCACCTGCACGCTCACCACAAGCCGCAATTATAACAATATCGACATCAGCATATTTAGATGTAGTGTGCTGTAACACAGTTTTACCTGCACCGAAAGGTCCCGGTGTACAATAAGTTCCGCCTTTGGCAACGGGGAAAAACGAGTCAATCAATCTAACCTTAGTTTCCATTGTCTCGGTTGGAGCCAAACGTTCGCTATAGCATCTAACAGCACGTTTAACAGGCCATTTGAAAGACATTGAAAGTGGTATCTCACGTCCACGTTCATCGGTGATTACTGCAATATTTTCAGTTACAGTATACTCGCCTTTTGCGGCTATAGATTTTACTGTATAGTTTCCAAGCAAATAAAAAGGAACTAATATTTTGTGTGTAAATGCACCTTCGGGAACAGTACCAAAATACTCTCCCGCACGCAAGGTGTCACCAATTTTTACAGTTGGAGTGAATTCCCATTTTTTCTCGGTATTTAAGCCATCAGCGTAAATACCACGCTCTAAAAACCAACCCGCTTGTTCAGCTAATATCGGTAATGGGTTCTGAAGTCCGTCATAAATTTGTCCAAGAAGTCCGGGACCGAGCATAGCAGAAAGCATATCACCCGTAAACTCAACCTCGTCGCCGCATTTTATACCACCGGTCATTTCATATACTTGTACCTGTGCTACATTTCCTCTAATACGAATAACCTCGCTCTTGAGCTTTGCATCGGCAACCTTCACGTAACAAATTTCGTTCATAGAAACGTTACCGGAAAACTCAACAGATACTAAGTTACCGTTAATACTTATTACCTTTCCAATATTTTCGGTCATTATAAAGCCTCCACATCAGTACCATTTAAAATTGAATTGTAAATGTGTTTATACGCGGTTGTTCCAGCATCCGCATCAAACTGTTTTATCCTTGAAATAAGTTTAAGTTTAAGCCAGTAATAAAATATCATATCCTCAGAAAAAGCATCCATGGGTCTTAAAGACTCTAAAAACTCCAAGCGATATGAATTTAAAAATTTCTCAGCTTCCATCGGACTTTCGATGTCTACCGCAGTGCGTGCCACAGTAACAATGTCCGTCGGGGAAGATTGGTTGTCCGTTTCGAAAGTTTTATTCATTTTATCAGCTCTCATTCGAGCTAATGCAAATCGTAAATTTCTTTCAGTATCATTCCACGAATCAACTAAGCTTGAAGTTGATTTTTCATAATTCTTGGTAGGAATTAAAGATAATCGACTTAACTCACGTAAGGTTTTTTTACTTAAAAATCTGTCGCACAGTTCCAAAAAACGCTCCTCAGTAATTGGAAGTGGCATATTTTCGTCAACACCATCCAAAGACGGTAGCTGCGATATAAGATAATATTCAGCCATAATTTTATGCCTCTTTCAAAAGTGCAGTAACCTTAGGACTTAAGTAGTTGGCGAGCAACTCGACAACAGCCTCGGAAGAATAATCGTAATATGCAGTGCCGTTTTCTAAAGCAATACGGAAACCGCCATCGAAATTGTCGTTAGGTTTAAGAGTAATACCTTTAATCATTTTATCTTTTAAAGCAGCAAGTAAATTTTCTTCTATTGATTTTAAATCTTTGCTATTAAGAATAACAGAAAGGTTATCTGAATTTGGTTTCTCAGCCCAAGATTTAACAGCATCAACGATAATTTGTGAAAATTTTTCAGAAGAAAACACAGCGTTGACATTATCATTTAAAATTACTTTTAATTCTCTCGTTACACTTTCTCTAAAAGAAATTAACAAGTTTCTGCCAGCTTGACGTATAGCATCTTCGCTTGATTTAACCAAACGTTCATTTTCGTTTTTAGCATCAAGCAAAATTTTATCAGCCTGAGCCTTGGCGTCAGAAACAATTTTCTCCGCCCGAGCCTTAGCATCAGCAATTATTGATTCTGCTTCGCTTGCAGCTGCCTCTACACCATCTTTTTTGATTTGTTCAATAAGTTCTTGTAATTGTATTTCCATATACCTTCTCCTTAAAAATAAAGTAAGCTGCTTAATATATATATTTATACATTATACAACATTTATTGATATTTTGCAATAAAAAAAGAAAAACAACTTTGTAACTCCAAACTTGCTTTATCCTTCATCAAGTTTGTCCTAAAAGTCGCTTAGTATTATATAAAAGTTGTTTGACATCGATTTTGCTTTCACCACGATACCAATTTTCAAAATTATTGTATTCTGCAATTTTTCGATATTCAAGATATTCTTCAAGACTCGTACACGCTTTCCTTAAAGACTCTTTCATTTCTTCGCTTTCCATTTTGTCGCAATGCATTTTGGCTTCATATAAATTGACGTACCACTTATATATGTTAAGCAGCGTGTTAATGTATAGTAGCCATTTGCACTCAATATGTTTTCTTTGGTCCGCATCTAAATCACCTAAGATTTCGCTAAATTCCACGCGAAGTTCTTCGTATTTTGGTATGACCGATAGTAAAGCTTCGTAGCAATTCGTACAAAGTTTCTTTTTTAGTGGTCCACGGAAGATTTTTCCGTCGAGTCTTGAAATCCATTTACCAAGAACCGAAATTGTACCATCGGTTGCAATAAAATATTTAAAGTCAGACGGAATATTGTTAAAATTACATCCAAGTTCATACGAAGGGTTTTGTTCAATATACAAACGGTCATCAAGTTCGGGAAGAAAATCATAATAATTAGCAATGAGTTCTTCGATTTTTTTCGAACAATCACCAAATTTCTTACAATATTCTTTTGTGTAAGAATCTGCAGAAAATGACTTAACATCCCAAGCGAGTTTAGAGTATGCCTCAATTTCGAAAACAAACTCACGTATGTTCGAGACATTCATAAGATAAAATTCTCGGTCGCCTTTATCGAAAGCTAAATTTGTGTTGTAGCAAAGCTTGTTAAGTCCCAATTGCGGAGCCAAATGCGGTCCATGTGAAAAATATTGTGTATGGTAGTATATACCGTATTTATAATTCGGATTTCTTTCGCTAAAATAAAAATCATCTGCAAACATATGGGTGTGACCAACATCCGAAAACTGAACAATCGAATCTTTTGGGAATCGTAGCACACCTTTTTTCATTAAGGTTGCCCCTTCCATCCAAAGAGAACTCGCAAAATGTTTAGCTTTTCCGTTGGTTGCAGTTTTAATTATTTCGGTCTGTTTAGCATATACTTGACTGATTAAATCGCCATATTTTTTCCAATCTTCATCGCTGACTTTATCAGATTGCTTGCCCCAAAACGGATTATCAGCAAACCCTCTAAGGCCAATTGTCCACAAAACATTATCATATTGTGCCCATTTTTCGGCATAGTGTTTCCAAACATCTTCAAGGAGTTCAGGGTTATCAAAGTAAGAATAAGAGCCTTGTATATTGTTTCTTGTTATAAAGTTGACAAAAGTATGTCCCGAAACACCAACAGGCTCAATGTGGTGCTGAGATAGATATATTCCTCTTTTAGCAACACAATCAAGGATGATTTTTTCACCGGGATTCTCAATATCAAGAAGCGAAGCCGGTACCAAAGTATTCATCTTTAATCTGACCGCAGTTTCCGCAATCATATCAACAATACTTTCTTCAATTGTTAATCCGTACCAAAGGTATGGAACATAACGGATTTTGCCGCCGTCTTTCCAACCTGTTAATAAATCTTCATCATTTATAAACATTCCACGGAACTTAAAACCTTTCGGTTCTTCCGCAATATCAATATCAAATACCTCAAGTTCTTCCCTCTCTTGAAGTTTGAAATCATTAAAAAGATAGCAAGGGTTAATACCAAGTATTTTTTCGCTGAAAGTATAAATGCCCCACATACTACCAAGATAGCCATCTGCAGAAATTATAATATTATTTCCCACGGTCTTAATCGAAAAACCTTCGTGCTCAATAGGGTCATCGTTTAAAAAACGATTTTCTTCAATAACAATACAACCATCAATTTCTTCAGTTATAATTTCGGGTCGTATATGGTTTTTATTTATTTTTTCAAAGTCGCAAACCAAATCATCAATCGCTTTTTTGACATACGAGCTTGTGTTTTTTAAACAAATCGGAATGCAGTAATTCCCTTTGAACAAAAGCATTTTATACTCACCTAAATCCGTTCAATGATATGTAAACATTATAACATATATGTTTTAAAAAACAATACACTAATCGATAAAAAAATACACTAATCAACTATTTTCTAATTTCAGCAAAAAAACGACTTGTTTTTACAAGTCGTTTTTTGGTGCGGATAACAGGAATCGAACCTGCATGAAGTTGCCTTCACTAGAACCTGAATCTAGCGCGTCTGCCAGTTCCGCCATATCCGCATATCTTTATTAACTTGTTTTTGCAGGCAGCCGCACCCGCGTGACTCTTGCGGTACCCGAAAGTTGTTTTCCGCTTGGAGCGCGGACAACTTTCGACCGCTGCGCCTTTCCTGTTTTCGCTTTTCCCGCCACAGGCGGCGCTCAAACGGAAACTGCCAGTTCCGCCATATCCGCATTTACTTATTTTAAGCAACTGTCATTATACCACATACAAGTAAATTGTCAAGCAGAAAAGCAAATATAAAAACAGCCTCTGTATTTTATAGTAACCAAGGCTGTTTTTATAATTTAAGTCATTAAAGTTCTATTCTAATATTGACCATCTCTTCATTCGAAAAAGGAACAAAATCGCCATCAATCAGAGTATCATTAACATATATTTTTTTAGAATTTGTGTTATTATTTATGATATTGAAAATATAGTTTGTCTCATCTCTTTTGATGGTGATTGATGCCTTATCCCAAGATGACGGGAAAGCAGGTGCTACCTTAAAACCGCCATACGCAAATCTAACGCCAAGAATACCCTCGGTAACTGATTTGAAAAGCCAAGCTAACGTACCTGTTGTCCATGGACTGTTAGAACTTTTTCCATAGCAAACATCAGCAGTTGAACAGGAATTTGACAGCGTGTAAGGAAGTGCATCTGCAGTCTCAATCGGGTTATCCGGATTTGACGGCAACAACTGTAAATAACTTCTGAAAGCACGGTCACCTAGGCCTAGCAGACAATCAGCATAAATTTTAAAACTCGTTGCATGTGCATAAATAGCACCGTTTTCATTAGTACCAGGATACTGCGAGCTTATTCTTCCTAGCATCGGGTCATATTCTGAGTATGGAGGGAAATTAACTCTACAACCAACAGGAGAATCAATATATTTATCAACAGCATCTAACATTGTCTGGATTCTTTCAGGTGGGCAAACACCTGCAAAAATTGACCAAGACTGTGGATTGACAAATATTTTTGAACCCTTTTCGCATTTACTAGAGCCGATGACTTTACCACCAACAAAACTACGAACATAGTATCCCTCATCGTCCCATGCAGTTTCATTTATAGTGCGGCAAAGTTCTGCGTATTTTTCTATAAACTCTTCGGAAAGATTTTTCTTTCCAAGTTGAGTTGATAGTTCTGACATTTCACGGAAAGAAAGAGCCAACTGCATTGCAATGAATACACTTTCGGCATTCTCATCACGAATTCCTGTGGTGAGCGCATCATTCCAATCCGCAAAACGTGAAAGCGGAAGATTATGTGGACCACGGTCGCTATCAAGTCTGTTAAGTCCTTTCAAAAGATGTTCCCAAACAGTACCACTACCAAAATCATAGTAATCAACAACTTCGTCTAAGAACTCGTAATCGCCTGTATATTTCAAATAATCGCAGGTCGTGTTAATCAACCATGCAGGAGCGTCACCATACCATCTTTCAAGAATCGGAGTCCAACGACGGATAAGATGTCCGTCATTAAATTGCTGGCGCATTACATTTTTAATGGTATATTTTGCAGCATCAGGCAAAAAAGTAATGGCAGCGTGAGCAAATTGCAGATTATCACGAGGAGCTCTGCGCCAAAGGATATTATATTCAAGACCAAGTTTCAGCCAGTAATTTATAAGATAATTTGTTTCTTCGTGAGGAGTTTCTATCATAATCTGACTTCTGCGACTCGCGTCATCATTAACGACAGTTTGGTACAACTCTTCAACAACCTCATGTGATTTAATGTCAGAAAGTTCAGACTTTGCATCATCGATATCAACACATACACCAAGAATGTAATCAGTAACAAAATTGCTTTTAGGTGAAAGATCTACCTTTGTTTGCAAAGCAAAGAAGGTCTTTCCTCTTGCAACACTCTTAGAATCAAGGTCTTCGCCATCAAGAATAGCATAAGGCATAGTAAGCGAATACTGACAACCAAATAACACACGGTCATCTGCACTGTAAGCATGAATCGGCGTAGTTGAAGTAAGATAAGAATTATAAGGCTTTCCGGCGGTATATGGATTTCTGCTGTCTAAGTAAAGAGCATTCAACTCTTCTTTAAACTCGGTGAGATAAAATTGCTCATGTGTATCGCACCATTCAGGTGCAGAATATCCGCTAAGGTCAAGTTGGACTACCGGAAAGATAGAAATTTTACGTTCGTTATCGGTTAAGTTTTCAATTGTTATGGTTTGAATATCGCAACGTTTATCCTTAGGAATAAAGGTTCTAACGCTTACTTTTATTCCATTATGTACAGAGGAGATGACAGAGGACGACTGCTTGTGTGTGCATTTAAAATCCTCAATGTCACTACGATATGGATAACCTGCAACACACCAAACGTCATTTGTTTCATCGTCACGAAAATATATGGTACGATTTCCGTTTTGTACAATGTTGTTTTTTTCTGTGAAAGCAAATTTACAGAGTGTTTCACCCATACCAAATTGATTAAGAGCAAATGCATACCCTTTATTATTCATAAGACACGTTTTGTAGATTGAACGTGACTTAGGGGTTGTCAGAGTATATTCGTCGTTTTTTTCATTAAAATAACCTGTTACTTTGAACATAAATTTACCTCTTTCTGTTCATAAATCTGCACTCAAGAATTATACCATACACGAAATAATAGTCAAGGAAATATTTACTTTCGATGATATTTGTAATAAACAATAATATCTACCTGTTTGTTGTCAATATCATTCACACCCGAAACAGTAATACCATCTCCACTTAAGAGCATATAGTATGTAGCGTTTTCTATTTTGCATCTAAAAACATCGGTTGTTCCGCACATTACACGGATTTCTTCGCCAATTACAACAATTCTCCCCTCTTTGCCGAGAATTACCTCTTTTATACTACCATCATCATTCCTGATTCTTCTGGTTACATATTTAATTTCTCTGCCATCCATTTGCTTTAAAACCGCTGCATTTGGATTCGTATTTCTTTTGAAAAAACCAAACATAATTAAAACACACCTCACAATAATTAATTATACGTTACAACAGTTTTTTGTCAAGAAGTTCGATTAACAGGTTTGATTAAATATCACCAAAAATGTTTATAATATTTTAAGTGAATTTTTTCCTTTTTTACTTGACTTTAATATATAAAAAAGATATTATATATATTGAATAAATATAGCATAATGGGTTTATGTGCTTTAAATACATATCACAACTTAAACAACTGTGAGAACTTTAAAATTCGGAGGAATTAAATGAACCAAAACAAAAACCCTAAGAAATCTAAAACAAACGAAAACAAGTTTAAAAGAAGTAACAAAAACACAACTAAAAATACAAAGAAAACTGAAAAAAAGCAAACAAAAAAACGTGTTTATAAAAAACCTCAAACCCCAAAATTACCAATTAAAATCATTCCCTTAGGCGGCTTGGGTGAGATTGGTAAAAACATTACGCTTTATGAATACGATGGCGATATGTTTTTAGTCGATTGCGGTATGTCTTTCCCCGACGAAGATATGCCGGGTATTGATATTGTAATACCTGATTTTTCATATATTTTGGAAAATCGCGATAAAATTAAAGGAATGGTAATCACCCATGGTCACGAGGACCATATCGGTGCTATTCCCTACCTTTTGAAAGATTTCAATTTGCCGATTT
>JAZOQF010000154.1:0-13174 GCA_045655905.1 Acutalibacteraceae bacterium
GCCTGTATAGTAGTCAAACTGAGTTTGAACATAGGTGAATCCGTTGATTCTTGAAATGATCTTAGCGGCGTCTTTTCCAAGACCGTTAAGAACAACTCTTAAAGGCTCTTTACGAGCTTTGTTAGCGCTACGAGCGAGGCCAATAGCACCCTCAGCAGCAGCGAAAGATTCGTGACCAGCGAGGAATGCAAAGCACTTTGTTTCATCGCGAAGAAGCATAGCGCCAAGGTTACCGTGGCCAAGACCTACCTTACGGTCGTCAGCAACCGAGCCGGGGATACAGAAAGACTGAAGACCAACACCGATTTTCTCAGCAGCCTCAGCAGCAGACTTAACCTCGTCCTTAATAGCGATAGCGCAGCCTACAACGTAAGCCCAAGCAGCATTTTCAAAACAGATTGGCTGAATGCCTTTTACGATATTGTAAGCGTCAACGCCTGCTTTATCGCAAATTTCCTTAGCCTCTTCAATGGAGGAAATGCCGTGTTTTGCTAATTCTGCGTTAATTTGATTTATTCTTCTGTCATAACTTTCAAATAATGCCATTTCACTTTTCCTCCTTATTCTTCTCTTGGGTCGATGAGCTTAACAGCGTCATCAACACGACCGTATTGACCGCTTGCCTTTTCCAAAGCCTCGTTAGCGTCAACACCCTTTTTAATCATTTCCATCATCTTGCCAAGGTGAACGAACTTGTAACCGATGATAGCGTCATTCTCGTCAATAGCAATTTTGGTGATATATCCTTCAGCGAGTTCAAGGTAACGGGGACCTTTAGCCTTTGTAGCAAAGGTAGTACCAACCTGTGAACGAAGACCCTTACCCAAGTCCTCAAGACCGGCACCGATGGGGAGACCGCCCTCAGAGAAAGCAGTTTGAGTACGTCCGTAAACAATTTGGAGGAACAACTCACGCATAGCGGTGTTGATAGCATCGCATACGAGGTCGGTGTTCAAAGCCTCAAGAATTGTTTTGCCAACCAAAATTTCAGAAGCCATAGCAGCAGAGTGGGTCATACCTGAGCAACCCAAAGTCTCAACCAAAGCCTCTTCAATGATACCCTCTTTAACGTTAAGGGTAAGCTTACAGGTTCCTTGCTGAGGAGCGCACCAGCCAATACCGTGAGTAAGACCGGAAACGTCTTTAACTTCCTTAACCTGAACCCATTTGCCCTCCTCCGGAATTGGAGCGGGGCCGTGATATGTGCCTTTAGCTAAAGGACACATATTTTCTACTTCATGTGAATAGTTCATATATGTACTCCTTTCAGATTTTACGATAATAATTATATATTAATTTCACCTAAAACACAATAGTTAAATGTGAAAAAAATAACGATTTTTGTCGTTTGGTTTTTGTGCCATTACACTTTTGAAACGACTTTAGGGGATTTCTTTTTAATAGCTTTGAAAATTCGGCAAACTATCAGTACAAGCAAGATACCTGTAACAGCACCAAGCGAGTCGATAAGGACATCTCTTATCTCACCGCTTCTGCCCGGAATATATGTCTGGTGATATTCGTCGCTTATAGCATACAAGACCGGAACCAGAATACTTAAAACATTTTTTAAGGCCCAAGTCAATCGACCATAGGTTGCAAAATGTGAGAAACTTAATATTCCTAAAATAGCGTAAAGGCTGAAATGTGCGGTTTTGCGCACTATAAACTGTAGGGAAGAGATGATGTCAGTTAATTCGTCAGCGCTGATATTAGGCAAGAAAAAACTGATAAATCGCTTAATTAAGCCCCCACTCATACCCGAGGATTCATTTGCGTTTTGGTGGGATAAATAAAAAATAAGTCCCATCCACCCTAATAGTAATATCAAAGATATAATTCTAAGTGCGATAGGACTTTTTTTCATATAAAACTAACCAACCCGTTTGAAATAATTCATTGGATTACGCCAAGCACCATTTACAGACAAGCCGAAATGGAGATGGTATCCTGTTGACCAACCTGTAGTACCTACATAACCTATGGTTTGACCTTTTTTAACAACTGCACCTGTGCTTACGGCAGTTCTTGTCATATGCCCGTAGGTTGCAACATAGGTATTACCACCATTAGTACCGTGGTTTATGGAAACATAGTTGCCGTAACCGCCGCCGCAGCCACAACTACCGTATTTTTTATAGTTATGGGTACATGAGTTGTTAGATTGTGTAACAACACCATCAGCAATAGCAATGATGGGTTTGCCTGCAATACCGCCACCGGCGATATCAATACCATAGTGACGGCCTCTGTGAACAGAGTCATTACTCTGCCAACCTGCAGAAATGTTATAGTGACCGGGAACAGGCCATACAAATGCTCCGCCGTCATAAACGAATGATGTACCGCCTGTAGTAAGCATAGCGTTCAAGGTTTTATTATATGCCTTAATCTGCTTTTCAATGGCAGCATTATCCTTTTCGAGTTTGCTTTGGTCACGGTCTATTTCATTGATGATAGATTGTATTCTATTGTTTTCGGTCAATAATTCTTGTTGTTTTGCAGTAACCGTCTTTTTGATTTCAACCTGTTCTTCTAATAGTTTCTCGTTAGCTTTGATTTTTTCTTCGAGACGGGTTATGAGCTTTTGGTCTCTTTTTGAAACAGCGCTTGTGTACTGGGTAAGCTGCAAAAACTCAGAAAATGTTTTAGCACCAAGTAACACCTGAATTCCACCCTTGGAATTGTTGGTGTGGATGGCACGAAGGCGCTTTTTATATTTCAATCTATCGTTGGCGATTTCTTTGTTGTTAGCGTCTATTTCGCTGTTGATTTTTGAAATTTGACTGTTGCAAGCGTTAATCTGTTGCTGGATTACATTGATTTTTTCCTGTAACTTTGATTTAACTGCGTTTTGAGAGTTAATTTGACCTTGAAGATTTTTAATCTCTTTTTCAAGTTGTTTGGACTTAGCTTCCAAATTGTTGATGTTTTGGCGAAGCTCATTTGCAGTTGCCGCCGAGGTATTAACTGAAAACGCGGTAAAAATCATAACGATACAAAGTATCAATGTAAAAATTCTAAAAATAGATTTTTTCATAAAAACTCCTAAGTTTATATTGCCGCAAATTCACTGCCTTCTTTACGAAGGTACTTACTAATCATAATTAAACTTCCGATAATACCGGCAAAAAGGCCGATGCAGACGAATATGGCAAGTAAAATCCAAGCCATATCACCATATTTAACAATATCGGTAGTGTTGAGTGTTTTGACAATGGTTTCGGTAGCAACTCGATAACAGAAATAAAGGATTCCTTCTGCTAAAAGTGCTGACACAATACCAATTACAACACCCTCAACAATGAAAGGTATTCTTACAAATGTATCGGTGGCACCTACTGCCTTCATAATGCTGATTTCTAATTTTCTGTTGTACATAGTAACACGAATGGTGTTGGAAACTATGACAAGTGAAATCACCATAAGAATTGCAATAATCCACACACCTGCCACACCAATTCCGTTTTTAATAGCAGTAATGGTTTCGGCAAGGTCGCCTTGGGATTCTATTTGATAAATTCCCTCAATTTCGGAAATTTTTTCAACTGTTTCACCAAAAAGTGCCATATCATTCATTTTGATTTGTGCCGAGCAGGAAAGGGGATTATCACCATCTAAAATGCTTTGGGAAAGTTCTTTTTCTTCACCCATAGATTCCTGAATGATTTTAAGACCCTCTTCGCTTGAAATGAATTTAACCTCGGCAACATTTTCTATCTTAGCAATTTCGTCGCAAAGGGCTTTTGCCTCTTCCTCATTGTGAATGACATAATCGCTGCTTTTTATGCCGTTTTCGTCGGCTTTTTCGTCCGAGTCTTCATTTTTTGGAAGTTCCTCTTCAAGTAACGCCCAGTTGTAATCCTTCATATAAGCCATTACAACATTTTGCTGTTCAAGGTTACCAATTGCCATATTAACGTTTTCGGTTATAAGTAAAGCTAATCCGATGATTACCATACACGCAACCAAAACGCCGACAGAGGCAATAGTCATTAGTCGGTTTACCCAGGTGTTTTTTAAACCTTCACCAATTAGATATCTCACACTTGTCATTTTCATAATTGGTCACCTCCGGCATTGTCAGCAACGATACGTCCACCGTCCAACATAATAACACGGTGGTTGAAATCACGCACAAGATTGTGGTCGTGGGTTACCATAAGCACAGTGGTGCCGTGTTTGTTAATTTCGGTAAGCATAGAAACTATCTCATACGACATATTTGGGTCAACGTTACCTGTAGGCTCGTCTGCAATAATTAAATCAGGGGAATTAACAAGTGCGCGCGCAAGACCTACACGCTGTTGCTCACCACCTGAAAGTTGAGATGGCATAGAACGGGCTTTGTGACCAAGACCTACCTTGCTAAGCGCTTTTGAAACCTCACGTCGAATATCTCTGCCTGCGGCTCCTACAACATACATAGCAAAGGCAACATTTTGGAAAACGTTCATAGTTGGGATTAAACGGAAATCCTGAAAAACGATACCCATTGTTCTTCTGAGCAATGGGATATGTCTGCGCTTCATTTTTGTGAGGTTAAAACCGTTAACGGTAATCTTGCCGGTGTTCGCTTTTTCCTCACGCATAATGAGTTTCATAAAGGTACTTTTACCTGCACCGGAAGAACCCACAACGAATACGAATTCACCGGGGTTTATTTTTATATTAACATCCTCTAAGGCGTGAGTGCCGGTCTGATATGTTTTTGAAACACCGCGAAACTCAATAATCGGTTTCGTTTCGGCTACCGCTGTAGTCTAATTTTGCTGTTCCATTTGAAATTCTCTTTCTTAATATTTAATAGGGTTGTTTTTAAGATATTTGTTAACCATTAGTGCAATCTTGAAAATAATTGCGTGGTCAAACTCTCTAAGGTCAAGACCCGTGATTTTCTTAATCTTTTCAAGTCTGTACACAAGTGTGTTGCGGTGTACAAATAACTTTCTTGATGTTTCTGAAACGTTAAGATTATTTTCAAAGAAACGCTGAATTGTGAAAAGAGTTTCTTGGTCCAAGGTTTCGATTGAACCGAGTTTGAATACTTCCTTTAAGAAGGTTTCGCAAAGGGTGGTGGGAAGCTGATAAATAAGACGGGCAATTCCGAGATTATCATACGAAACGATGGTTTTTTCGTTATCAAAGACCTTACCAACCTCTAAAGCGGTTTGTGCTTCCTTGAATGAACGTGCCAAATCCTTAAGGTTGTCCACGGTAGTTCCAATACCGATAACAGCGTGAACATAAAACTCGCCCGACATAGTATCAGCAATAGTAGCTGCTAATTTTTCAATGGTTTTGGGGTCAATACCGGGTTTTGTTTCCTTAACCAAGGCAATATCAGTTTCGTTTATAGCAATAACAAAATCCTTTGTTTTATCGGGGAATAAATTCTGCACAATATCATAAACGGAAATGTCATGATGCTCGGTAGCACGAATAAGAATAACAGTACGCATTACATCGCTGTTGAAATAAAGCTCACGTGCTTTGATATAAATATCACCGGGAAGAATATTGTCCAAAATAACATTTTTAATAAAGTTGCCGCGGTCATACTTTTCATCGTAGTAGAATTTAATATTTGAAAAACAAACAGCTAACACACCGATATATTTTGAGGCAAGAATATCATCACCCTCAACAAAAACTGAGTAGTTAGCAGATTGTGTTGTACCAAGGGCTTTATAGGTGTATCCGCCTGATACGGTTATTTCATTGTTAGCACAGGTTACATCAACACTTTCGCCGATACGTCCTAACTCGCTGCATGCTATGATAGTGGAGTTCTCATCTATGATACCGAATACGCGGTCGATAGACTCCTTCATTTGCTGAATTATGCCTTGAAAAAGACGATTTGACATTGTTACACTCTTCTTTCAAATATTTATTTTAATCATACTGTAAAATATACAAAACTATACAAATACATTTTACACAAAAACGCATCATTTTGCAAGTAATATTCGCAAAAATACACAAAAAAGTTACAAAATAATTACAGAGTGTAAAATCAAAAGAAAAAACCCTCGTTTTTCGAGGGTTTTTAAGGAAATTTATTCGGTTTGGTCAATCATCGAATACAACTTTTCGATACAGGATTTACAAATTAAACGGTCGTTGTATGTGACAACATCGATTAAAGAATTACAGAACATACAGGTGGGGTGGAATTTTTGTAAAATTACTTTGTCACCCTCTATAGATATTTCAAAACTGTCCTTGTCATTTACAACTTTAAGTTGGGAGCGGATTTCCTTTGGAATTACTACGCGGCCCATTTTATCTACCGGACGCACGATACCTGTTTTCATAATTTCATCTCCTAGTAATGTGAATTCTATCACAGATGACAAAAAATGTCAAGATATCAAAGAATATTTTAAAAAATATCCCATTTTATAGGTGCGATGCTGTTTTTTTCTAATATTTCGTTAGTTTTCGAAAAATGCTTGCAACCTAAAAATCCTCTGCTTGCAGATAGGGGACTGGGGTGTACAGATATAAGTTTATGGTGCAGCGGATTAGTTATAATCTCTGCTTTTTTTTGCGCATTAGCACCCCAAAGAAGAAAAACAACAGGGGTCTCTTTTTTGTTTAATTCTGAAATTACCCTGTCGGTAAAGATTTCCCAACCCATTCCTTTGTGGCTGTTAGGCGTGGCTTCTCTTACCGTCAACACATTGTTGAGCATCAAAATGCCCTGTTTTGCCCACTCAACAAGTTCACCGTGGTTAGGAATTTCAAACCCTACATCGTTATGCAGTTCTTTGTATATGTTCTTAAGCGAGGGTGGGGGCACAACACCTTTTTTTACCGAAAAGCAAAGCCCATGTGCTTGGCCTTCGCCGTGATAAGGGTCTTGTCCAATGATTACCACCTTTGTGTCTGCAAAAGAGGTGTATTTAAGAGCGTTGAATATGTCGTTCATATTCGGGTAAATGGTTTTGGTTAAATATTCATTCTTCAAGAATTCTCTGAGCTTTTTGTAATAGGGCTTTTCCCATTCATCAGCTAAAATTTCGTCCCAATCATTACCGAGTTTTACCATAATTAAACATCCAATCTGCAAATATCTTCAACGGTTTCACGTTTTACTGCAAGATAGTCTTTACCGTCCTTTAACATTACAACAGGGGGACGGGGGATACGGTTATAATTAGATGCCATTGAGTAGTTATAAGCGCCCGTTGTAAGTACTGCTAAAATGTCGCCTCTTTTGGGTTTCGGCATTTTGATGTTTTCGGCAATTATGTCGCCTGATTCGCAGCATCTGCCTGCAACCGTGGCGGTAAAATCTTTGTCGAGGCCCATCTTGTTTGCGATTTCAATGGCATACTTCGATTCGTACAATGTAAAACGGGGATTGTCGGGCATACCACCGTCGACGGATACATAATTTTTGTATCCGCTGATTTCTTTAACGCTTCCTACTGTGTAGAGTGTCATTCCTGCATCTGCAACAAGGCTTCTGCCGGGTTCTAACATAATTTGGGGCATTTCAATGCCGCATTCGTCACATTTTGTTTTTAAGAAAGTGGCAATCTCTTCAATTTTTTCGGCATAATTTATCACAGGGTCACTTTCTGTGTATCTAACACCGAAACCACCACCGAGATTTAAAATTTTCGCACAAAATCCTAAAGATTCTCTAACCTCAGATATAAATGAAATCATAATATCTGCGGAGTTTATAAAGGGTTCAGATTCGAAAATCTGAGAACCTACATGGCAATGGAAACCTAAAAGGCAGACGTTTTTACAAGATAACGTCTTTTGGGTAAGTTCTAACGCTTGACCCGTTTCGATAGCACTACCAAATTTAGAGTCCACCGATCCGGTCATAATCTTTTGGTGGGTGTGTGGGTCAATTCCTGGGGAGAGTCTTAAAAGTACATTTTGAATTTTGCCTTTTTCGCCTGCAATGGTATCAAGGGCATAAAGCTCGTCTTCGTTATCAACAACAATAAAACCAACGC
The DNA here is from genome assembly GCA_045655905.1 of Acutalibacteraceae bacterium. Taxonomy (GTDB): domain Bacteria; phylum Bacillota; class Clostridia; order Oscillospirales; family Acutalibacteraceae; genus UBA737. The sequence continues at coordinate 7,986 of JAZOQF010000154.1, forward strand.
CGCTGTCAATAGCGAATGACAGGTCATCGTCGGTCTTGTTGTTACCGTGGAAAAAGCAGCGTTCCATAGGGAAGCCTGCACTAAGGGCGGTGTAAATCTCGCCCTTTGAAACAGCGTCAATATCAATGCCCTCTTCGGCAGCAATACGATAAATTTGCTTTGTAGAAAATGCTTTACTTGCAAATTCGGGTAATGAGCCTTTTGGAAAATGCTTTTCCAAAGCGGTTTTGTAGTTTCTTATATGCTCCCTAATCTTGTTTTCGTCCATAAGATATAGGGGAGTACCATATTTCTTTGCAAGGGTTAGTGTGTCAACCCCTGCAAAGGTTAAATGTCCCTCATTATTTTGGGAAACATTGTCGCAAATCATAAAAAATCCTCTTTTAAATGTTTATTCCTACATTTTTCATTTCTTGGTATAAAACTGCTCTTGTGCTGTCTTCCATAGGTGTTAGCGGCATTCTTAAATAGTCCTCGCAAAAGCCCATTTTAGCCATAGCGGCCTTAACGGGAATTGGATTAACCTCGCTGAAAAGAGCATTAACCAAAGGTATATACTTCAACTGCATAGCGGTTGCTTTTTTTGTGTCACCGTCTCTGTAAGCTTTGCACATCTCGGAAGATTCTTTTGGCAGAAGGTTTGAAAGAACGGATATACAACCGATACCGCCAAGCGCCATAATCGGGATTACTTGGTCGTCGTTACCAGAATAAATGTTGATTTTGTCACCGCAAAGATGAGCTATCTCTGCTATCTGAGAAATGTCACCGCTCGCTTCCTTAATTGCATTAATCATTGGGTGCTCAGCGAGTTTTGCTACTGTCGCAGGCTTAATATTAACGCCTGTACGAGAGGGAACATTGTAAAGAATAACGGGCACGGTCGAAGCATCAGCGATAGTGGTGAAAAGCTTAATAAGACCGTTTTGGGTTGCTTTGTTGTAGTATGGAGTAACTACCAAAACACCATCAACCCCTGCTTCGCAAGCGAACTTTGTAAGTTCAAGAGCATAAGAGGTGTCGTTCGAACCGGTTCCTGCAATAATTGGAACTCTTTTGTTTGCCTGTTTTACGGCAAATGTAATAGCCTCACGATGTTCTTCATCTGTCAGTGTAGAACCTTCGCCTGTAGTTCCACATACAACAATAGCGTCTATACCTTCATCAATTTGCCAGTCAATAAGTTTAGCAAAAGATTCAAAATCAATACCTTTTTCGTTAGTAGGTGTAATAATGGCGGTGGCCATACCTTCAAAAATAGGAGTTTTCATAACTAAAATATCCTTTCGTCAAAACAATAAAAAATAGCCGATTGCTCGGCCATCTAAAATCAGAATAAGCATACAATCATTACAGTTTATGCTCATATACCTGGTTTTGATAGCACTCCGCGAATGCGACAGTAAAAGAGATGTTATTCCCGTTTACCAGAAAATTTGTCCGCCGACAAACTCCTTCGGCAACCGTTCCTTTCGTTTGTGGTATCTTTCTGCCGAAATTAACATCCATAAACTACTGATAACAAGCTGCGCCTCTATCTTTTAATTATAATTTAGCATATCATAGCATTTTTGTCAAGTAATTATGTCCTTTAATGTCGGTAAATAAAGGCATTAAACTGACACAAAATTTTAGGAGGCACAAAAATGGCAATAAAAACTTATTCTTACAAAACCCAAAAAAATCTTATGTGTTCGCCGCACACAAGTGTACACGAAATGGCGAGTATTTCTTCTAAAGGTCTTTATTCCGATACAGTTCTTGTTGATACTGAGCTTATGGATATGGTGGAAAAGTTGTTCTCAAAACTCAACTGTAAAAAATATCTCATATCAAGCGGTTATCGTACCGAAGTGCACGACAGGGCTGTCGGTGGCAACGGCAGAGGTTATCACACCAAAGGACAAGCTGTGGATGCTTGTTTTTACGATAAAAACGGCAATATCATACCTGCAAAAATTGTTTGTTGTGTAGCTCAGGATTTAGGGTTTGGAGGAATTGCAAATATCTCCACTAATTACCGTTACGTTCACCTTGATGTTAGAAAAGGAAAAAGATACCTTGGTGATGAAGTGAAAAGTATGAATACTGTAACAGACAATTTCTATAATTATTTTGGTGTTACTTCTCAAGAGGTTGCTAAATACACAGGAGAATCGGTTTGTGAATATTATAGTGTATATAAGGGTGTTTCGAAAAAAATTGATACCGTTTTAAAAGAAATCGGTGTTCCATCACAGTACATAGGAAGTTGGAGCAAGCGCAAACCCATAGCTCAGAAAAACGGTATAGGGTATTATGTAGGTTCCTCTTCACAGAATTTAAAACTTTTAACACTCGCTAGTCAAGGTAAATTAAGGAGAATTTAAAATGAATAAAGAGTATATTATTAAGTGGCTTAATGCTGCAGGAATAAGAGCGCTTAAAACAATCTCCGAAACGGCATTAGCTGTTATAGGTACAAATGCGGTAGGTATTACCGATGTGAATTGGTTAGGTCTGTTATCGGCTTGCTTGTTATCGGGAGTTATTACACTACTCACTTGCATTAAAGGTTTACCAGAGGTCAAATAAATAAAAGCCTGCCAAACGGCAGGCTTTTTAGGTTAATCAATTTGCAATTTTGAAAGAATGTTAATGGCTTCTTTATGAACTTTTGAAGCCTTTTCATTCTTTTCGAAGGTGGTTTTTTCTATTCGTCTGCATGCTATCTGTAAGCCGTCAGGCAATTTTCCGAGGTCTGAGGTTGTTTTTTTGTAAAAATCTTCGCCCAAAGGAATTTGCTCAGTATCAAAAATTTTTATTAGCGCATCGTTTTCGAAATATTTAACCGATTCGCTATCGGTAATGTAAAGCATAGCTGTAGGCTCGGCGCTAATCATAGCCTGAAGTTTCATAAGGATTGTTTGGTTGTACTGTAAACTATGATTGCCGCCGGGCATACTGCAATTTACAACGCTGATGTTGACTTCGCCGTCACCATTGATATCCTCGGAGAAGCTTTCGAGATAGTCACCTATCATATTTGTCTGGCTGTCGAGTGCCTGTGTGTAGGAAAAATATATTACCTGCATATCCCAATTAGTTCTGTTTGAACACTGGGTTATAAGGACCGTAAGCACTACACAGGTGAATAAAACGCCAATGGTCTGCCACTTGAAATGGAACCAATAGTTTTGAACTTTTTCCTTAAATGTTTTAGGGAGAACAGCTACCTCGCTCGGTTTTGGCTCGGGTGTCATATCTCCTTGTTGCATTTTTTTAAGGTCTAAAAAATCCTGACGGGATTTCCTTTGTTGTGATAGAGTTTCGCTTACCTTTTTGTCAGACATAACAGGCTCCTCTCAAAACTTTTTAAATTATATTAACACAATTGAACAGTTAATTCAAGGGAATTAAAATTTATTTATATACTGTTAACAGTTTTTTGCAAAACCGTTAATTTTTGCTTGCATTGTGTGGAATATTGTGGTATACTAACGCTTGTATTTTAAAAACCAACAAAAAATCTGTGTTAACAGAGCTTTGGAGAAGCCCGTTTCGCGCGGGTGCCGAAGGTGTAAGGCTGAAATCAGTCGATCTCTCAGGCAAAAGGACAAAGTTTCGAGTGAAACAATGTCCGAACCGTTTGGCTCGGATTTTTTTATTGGCAAAATGAAAGGAAGTTGTAAAAAAATGGGTTTTTTCGATTGGATAACCAAAATTAACGACAGCGTAAACGGTTTCGTTTGGGGCTGGGTAGGTCTTATCCTGCTTCTTGGCACAGGTGTTTTAACAACCGTTTTCACTAAGGTGTTTCAGATTTCACACCTAAAGCATTGGTGGACTAACACCATTTGCAGACTCTTTAAAAAAGATGTAATTGGACACACAGATGAAAAGGGTACGCTTTCTCCTTTTCAGGCTTTGTGTACAGCCCTTGCCGCAACGGTAGGAACAGGTAATATCGCAGGTGTTGCTGCTGCAATTTGCGTTGGCGGTGCTGGTGCGGTTTTCTGGATGTGGGTTGCCGCATTCCTCGGTATGATGACAGGCTACTCTGAAAAAGTATTAGGTATTTATTTCCGCCGTAAAAATGATAAAGATGAATGGTCAGGCGGAGCAATGTATTATCTGAGAGACGGTCTCGGAGCTAAGAAAAACTGCAAATGGCTCGGCAAAGCTTTAGCTGTTCTTTTCTGCATTTTCACAATGCTCGCTTCATTCGGTATCGGCAGTATGGGACAGGTAAATAAAATCGTTGCCAATGTTGTTGCTGCTTTTGATATTAAGGCTTTATCCTCAGTTGAGGTTTTTAGTGGAATTTCCCTTTATAATGTTATTTTGGGCGCAGCTATAATGATTCTCACTGCTATTATTACTTTGGGCGGAGTTAAGAGAATCGCTAATGTTGCAGAAAAGATAGTACCTTTTATGGTAATTATCTATGTTGTGGGTAGTCTTATAATTATCGGTATCAACTATAATGCAATTTTCCCAGCCCTCAAGGCTATTTTTGTTAATGCTTTTGCTCCAGAAGCTTTTGTTGGTGGCTCACTCGGCAGTGCTATTATGATTGCTGCTAAGCAGGGCTTTAAGCGTGGAATATTCTCAAACGAAGCGGGTCTCGGTTCTTCTGCTATGGTACACTCCAACTCCAAAGAAAAGGAACCTGTTAAACAGGGTATGTGGGGTATCTTTGAAGTGTTTGCAGATACAATGGTTGTTTGCACAATGACCGCACTTGTTGTTCTTACTTCAGGCGGACTCACCACAGGCGTATTCAACATTGAAACGGGCGAACTAGCAAAAGGTCTCACAGACGCCACCCTCGTTGGCGGTGCCTTTAACGCAGTATTCTCTTGGGGAAATATCGGTCAGAGATTTGTAGCTATTGCTATGTTCCTTTTCGCATTTACTACCATACTTGGCTGGTCTCATTACGGTGCGAAGGCTTGGGAATATGTCTTTGGCGCAAAGACCACCTTTATCTTCAAAATCCTTCATGTTTGTACCGTTATATTCGGTGCTGTACTTACATCAAGCCTTGCTTGGGATATTTCGGATACCTTTAACGGTCTTATGATGTTGCCTAACCTTATAGGTGTTGTTGTAATGCTTCCGTTGGTTGTTAAGATAACCAAGAACTATGTAAACAGAAAAATCAAGGGCAAGGATGAAGCACCTATTTTATCCTACGACCCCGAAAT
>JAZOQF010000155.1:0-13915 GCA_045655905.1 Acutalibacteraceae bacterium
GTTCTATAACGGTAGACAGTATCCTGTATACGTATTCTCCGAACTTGATGACGGCGAATGGTGGACCGAGGAATCGGTTGAGCCGATAGAAATCGAGGGTGACGCTACCTTAAAGGGTACTATTTACGGTGTTGACGGTAAACCATTAAAGAACACAAAGATTCGTATCCTTTCTGATGACATTGCTTACGAAGTAACAACTAACGATAAGGGCGAGTTTGAGTTTAAAGGGGTAAAAGATGGCTTCTATCAGATATTCTATTTTGATGCTAATGGCAACATGATAGATATTGAATATGGTGTAACACTTGATAGAGGCTCAATAGTAACCGTTAAAATCGAAATGGCTGATATCTATGAGAATGTTGACGGCGGAAACTTTGGCGACGGCACCAATTCCGACAACAATGGAAACTTTGGCGACGGCACCAATTCCGGCAACAATGGAAACTGGGGCGACGGCAACAATTACGGCGACAACGGCAACTGGGGCAACGGCAACAATTACGGCGATGGCAGCAGCTGGGGCGATGGCACCAATTCTGCTGACGGCACCAATTCTGAGGTAGGAACCGTTCGCGGTAATATCTACACTGCTGACCTTAAGGTTGTTAAGGGACTCAAGGTTTATCTACGTGGTGTTGGTGAATATGTCACCGATGAAAACGGATACTTCGAGTTTAAGGATGTTCCTGTTGGTGTTTACGACCTATATGTTATCTTGTCAAATGGTAATGAGTATGTTCTCAAAACCTTTGATATCAAGAAAAACATTGACATTCAAACCAAAATTAAGTACGCTCCCACAACAACTGCAAATGCAGGAAACGAAAGTTCAAGCAGTAGCGTTCTTTGGATAATAATCATTGCTGCTGCAGGACTCTTAATCATTGGTACAGGCGCTGTTCTCACAGTGTTGATTATCAAGGCTAAGAAGAAACAGAAATAAGCACTAAACTAACACAATATCCACAGGGCGGTTTTTCGAAAACATACCCTGTGGATATAGGCGGTATTAAATAGTACTTAATTTGTAAGCCAAATCTTAGGTTTAAGATTTTAAAATATAAACGAGGTGACCAAGATGAAATTTAAAAAAATCATGTCCCTGCTCTTGGTGTTGACCCTTATCAGCTCATTGCTGACAACGGTTTCACTACTAAATCCTACGGCTGAGGACACAGAAGCCACCACACCGGCCGAAACCACAAATTATGACACACATCTTTTGCATGTTGTTGGTAACAGCAGCACTGCAAACGGAATAGCACCTTTCTTAATTGTACCTGCAGATAATGTTAAAGCAGGTGAAACCTATACTGTAAGTATTGTGGTGAAAGGTATAGCTTTGAATGGTCAAGCGGTTGCTCTCTTAGTTAGAGAAGGCGCTGCGTCTAGCAGTACCTCACTTGCAAGTACTTACAGCACAACTAACCCCGGTGCTACTACCAAACTATATGACGGAGCTTACAAATGGACAGTTCAGGTAACTCCAACAACCCAAAGCGCATTATGTATTGGTATGCGATTGGGTAGAGACAATACAAAAACTGCCGATTTTTATATGGGCGCTCTTGAGGTAGTGAATTCAAAAGGTATAAATATTGCTCCAAAATTCACTGAGTCTACAAGCATTCATTATGCTTTGAGTTTAACCGGATTAATTCAAGAGGCCAGCCTTGATAAATTAAGTTCCTATGTAACAACATTAGGAATGGAAAGCATTGATGATGTTGCAGATGCTGACCTTAAACAGAAATTGTTTAACGATTTCTACTTGGGCGACAGTATGGTAAACTTTACACCGGGTTCTTCTACAGCAGCTCATTCTATTTACAGAATAATCCCTGCTTCTAAACTCAAACCCAATACCACATATAATTTCACCATAAGATATGAAAACTCATTTGCGTTTAATCAATATAACTATCCTATAATAAGAGAAGGAACATCGGTTAAATCCGCTGGTACTTTGGGAACAAACACAAGACTTTCAGGTTATGTTGACTGCTATGAATTCAGCGGTCAGTACACCACAGATGATGTGGAAAACGCTGTATATGTTGGTTTCTTTATTCCCGGCGGTAACTGGTCATCTGCTAACCTTTATATCGCTGATATGAAGTTTACAGATGCCGAGGGTAATAATCTTCTCCCTCCACTTAGCGATATGGAATGGTATATAGCAAACTCTAATTCAGGTACTATTGATATTAGATCATTTACTGCTTCTGAAACTACTGTTAAAGTCCAAAAACAACAACTTGACAAGGAAAAGTACTTTGAACCCGAAAATTTGGAAGCCGCAAAGTATGTTTTGCATGCAAAAGGTCAGTCCGCACCAACTACGCCTAGAGGTATAACTGTACAGGTTCCGGCGAAAAACTTAACCGAGGGCGAAGAATACACAGTAAATGTTACTTTGAAAAGTAGTAAAGCTTTAAATTCCACATACAATGTGTTGTTGGTACAAAGCGGTGAATCCAGTGGTGGACTTATAGCGCACACTGGTGCCACCACTGCTGAGGCAAAGGGCACAACGACTACAAATTATTCAGGTGCTATTAAATGGACTGTTAAGATTCAACCTGATGCTTCAAAAAATCTATACATTGGTATGTACTTTAACACAGCTAATTTAACTAGTGTTGATTTTTATTTAGGCAATGTTGAGGTTATAGACAGTAACGGCAACAATGTAGCTCCTGCTTTTGCGAATAATACTCAGCTTTATGCTTTTGCTTCTTGGGGCGGTGGGGTAATGACACCATCTGCTACGAGCGAAAATACTTTCTTTGAAACGCGCGAGTTTGTAAGAATAGATAAGGTTGAAGACGAAACCCTTAAACAAACACTCTTCGATTCCTACTACAATGGCGACAGCATGCTTAAGTTAACTCCAGGTACTGCTTATAACCAACATGTTATTTACAAAAGAATACCGAAAGAAGTACTTGAGGGCAACAAAAAATATAAACTTTCCATTAAATATTCGGGCCTTACTATCAGTGCTAACGACTTTGTAGTAATTCGTGATGTTACAACTGCTGCAAGTCCTATAATGACAAGTTCGGGCAAACAGACCACAAATGTTGACAAGTATACAAATCACAGTGTGTATACAGATTATTATACTACTCCCGAAACCCCGACAGATTTGTATATAGGTTTTTATTTAAGAAAATCTGCTTGGGAAACAACTACGCTTTATATAGCCGATATGCAGTTTGTTGATGGTGACGGAAACAATCTCTTCACCTCTATGGCTAATACAAGTGATTTATATGCCGGATATAATAACGGTGCTATTTCTAAATTCACATCCAGCAATACTTTGGTTAACCTTGAAAAACAGGTGTTAGATACTGAAAAGTTCTCAGAGCCCGTTTCTACTGACAGAAAGATGATAAATGTTTCTTGTATAAATGGCGCAAACAATGCTAAGTTTTATGTTAAGGTGCCACATGCTTTACCCGGCACATATCAGGCAACCTACAAAATAAAGGGAATGGATTTGGCTGACGGACGCTACTTTGATGTTAGAACAAACACCCCGTTAGCAACAAATTCTTCTGTTGTTAAATCTACGACACAGGTGGCAACACCATCCCTTGACGAGGCAACTCTCGAGTTTACAGTAACCGACTTCTCAGATATATATGTAGGCTTCACAGTTCCTATGAAGCATGTAACAAATATGAACTACTATATTGAAAAGTTAGAAGTGGTAAGAATTGTAGACGGAATACCGAGCGAAAATCTTATCGATGAAAACCTTGATATTGCGAAATTCCATAGACATAATGCAAATAATGCTGAAGCAGAGGCTTGGACAATATTAAACATCAATGCTAATGGATATGCTGACTTTAATTCGGTTTTCAGAATTTCTGTAATGGATTATGATAAAAACATTCTTTACCCTGACCAGATTGTTAATATTAAGGGTGGGGAAAGAGTTGACGATGCTAACTATGAATATGGTAAGCAGGCAACAGGATTAAAAGCAGGTAAATATCGCCTAACCTTAGTTGAACAAGGTGTCGACATTAAGACAAAGGATAATCCGTTCTTCCATGTATCTGTTAACGGAAATATTAGTTTATCTACCTATTATGAATCAACTCAAGCAATAGTTGAGATGATTGATGGCGCAACCTCTTCTTACAAGTTACAGTATGATGTAACCATTGAGGAAGATGGCGGTGTTATTTACGGAGGATTCAAGAGTGCTCCTGCAAACATGCCTAATTTCAATCTTTATCTTGTTGAACTGAGTCTTGTTGAGATTGACGAAGAGGGTAACGCTTTAAGTGAAAACCTTTTCTCAGACCTTAATGTGAGAGACTGGCGTATGGTTATAAATGATTACGCATTAGTATCATGGGATAAGTACAAATCAGCTGCTAACCAGAGCATTAACAACATTGATTTAGGTGTTGCAGATGCAAACGGAAATGGTAAGGTTGATGTTGCTGATATTCGAATTGTTAGCAAAATGAAGGATGTAGGAATGACTCTTACCGACGGCGTTAACGATGTTACAACCGTTAGAAACACAGTTTTAAACGCAGCTTCTTAAATCTTAAAAGCTAATTTTCAGTCGCTGTCTCAGGCAGCGGCTGAAATGCTATCACAAAAAAGCAAAATATTAAATGATTTTTGGGAGGTCATTTAAATGATAAAAATAGTATACAGCGGAAAAAATCAGACCATTGAATACGCTGCAAAAGAATTCAAAAAATATCTCGATATAGTAACAGCAACTTTGGATTACGCTGTTATAGAAAATGTAGAAGTTTTGCCCAAAGAAATGGCAGAAAACCAAATCGCGTTGGGACTTTTGGAAGATTTTGGCCTTGATGCCACAGGCGTTGAAGATGCCGAGCTTGACGACCTTGAGGATGTTAAAATTGTTAACGGCTCGGGTTACATTGCAGGTAGCAACCCAAGAAGCATTTTGTTCGGAGTTTACGACTACTTCAAAGCAAAGGGTTGCGCTTGGCCGAGACCCGGTATCAACGGCGAAAAAATTGTGAAATTCGACCCGGGGACCCACGAGTTTACATACAGAAAACTTGCTGATGCAAGATTCCGTGGCGAATGTATGGAGGGTGCTTTAAAGTACGAGCACGTAAAAGCTATTATTCAGTGGGCTCCGAAGGTACATATGAATTTGTTTATGATTCAGTATCCCGTACCACGTTTTATCTTTAACTATTGGTTTACCCATTTTGGCAACACCAAACTCCCAGTAGAAGACATTGATTACGAAACAATGGAGGGTCTTACAACCCTTATCGAAAAGGATGCGTACCGTTGTGGATTACAGCTCCACGGTTTAGGTCATGGATATCAGTTCATGCCTTACGGTGTTGACCCTACGCCATTTAACGGCAAGTTCCGTTTGACCGAGGGTGCTAAAAAGGCTGTGGCACTTGTGGATGGGGAAAGAAGATACCGTCACGGTGGCGTTCCTAACTACTCCCAAATTTGTATGGGTAACGATGAGATAATTAAAGATCAGGTTATGTGGCTTGCTGATTTTGCCGAAAGAAAACCTGAAATTAACTTTATGCACGTTTGGCTTGGCGATGCTTACGACAACCATTGCGAATGTCCGCTTTGTATAGATCATCACCCATCCGACCTTTATGTTAATATGCTTAACAAACTCGATGAAGAGTTAACAAAGAGAAATCTCAGCACAAGAGTAGTGTTCATCAGTTATGTTGACACAACATGGGCGCCCATCAAGGAAAAAATAAATAATCCCAAACGTTTCATTTTAACCGAGGCAATCTCGGGCAGAAACTACAACAAGCCCTATGAGCTTGAAAAATATGAGGGTGAAATCCCAAAATGGGAGCGTAATAATTACCACAAGATATCAAAGCCTGTGAAATCATCCTTCCCGCTTCGAATGAAAATGCTTGAACAGTGGAAAAAAGCCTATGAAGGTCCGAATTTCGCATTTGAGTATCATTTCTACACAATGCATTTCAATGACCCCGGTACTTTGCGTGTGGCTAAAAACTACTATGCCGATTTGCATCGCCTGAAGCCACTTGGTATGGACGGTATGATGAATTGTCAGACTCAGCGTATTGCTTTCCCGTCGGCTTTCCATGTGGCACTTGTGGGTGAAGCGCTATTCGATTTGTCGAAATCTTATGAGGAACTTGAGGCAGAGTATTTCAGCAATGCTTTCGGCGAAGGCTGGGAAAATGTTGTTGAGTATCTTAGAGAAATTTCTGAGACTATCGACTCGAGGGTTATCGGCGACACAGTTGCTGTTGAATTTGCTGAAAATGCATTCAAACCCGCTTGGTTTGAGAATGAGGAGTTTGCAGAAAAACTCCAGACAGTTCCCGCAATTGTTGCGAAATACAAGGACACTTTTGCTAAGAGACAGTCCGACGAAAACAACGCAGTTGCGCGTGCTTACAAGTTGCTCGCTTTCCATGGTGAGTACTGTGAGAGACTCTCTAAGCTTTTCTATCAAGCAGCAATGGGTGACGTTGCGAAGTTAGAGGCCGAGTACGATTCAATCGTTGACTGGCTATCCGGCATTGAAATGCTTATTGATTATGAGTTCGATTTGCGCCTCTTCAGACGTGGTTTTGATACAAAAATCAAAGCTTGTCAGGACTGTGCCGCATTGAAAAAATAATTAATTTTATGCCGACTTCTAATGTATATTAAAAGTCGGCATATTCTGTTTAGAAAACTAACTCATTGAATGATTTTGGGAGGTCATTTAAATGATAAAAATAGTATACAGCGGAAAAAATCCGACTTTTGAGTACGCTGCAAAAGAATTAAAAAAATATCTCGATATGGTAACAGCAACCTTGGATTATGCTGTTATAGAGAATGTGGAAGTTTTGCCGAAAGAAATGGCAGAAAACCAAATTGTGTTGGGCCTTTTGGAAGATTTTGGTCTTGATGCCACGGGTGTTGAGGACGTCGAACTTGACGACCTTGAGGATGTTAAAATCGTTAATGGCTCGGGTTATATTGCAGGAAGCAACCCAAGAAGCGTTTTGTACGGTGTTTATGACTACTTCAAAGCAAAGGGTTGTTCATGGCCAAGACCCGGTATCAACGGCGAAAAAATTGTAAAATTCGACCCGGGGACCCACAAATTCACATACAGGAAACTTGCTGATGTGCGATTCAGAGGTGAATGTATTGAGGGTGCTTTAAAATACGAGCATGTAAAAGCAACACTTCAGTGGGCACCTAAGGTACATATGAATTTGTTTATGATTCAGTACCCCGTACCACGTTTTATTTTTAACTATTGGTTCACCCATTTTGGTAACACTAAGCTTCCCTCTGAGGAGATTGATTACGAAACAATGGCGGGACTTACCATGCTTATGGAAAAGGATGCCTACCGTTGTGGCTTGCAACTTCACGCTTTAGGTCATGGTTATCAGTTCTTGCCTTACGGTGTAAATCCCTATCCTATTGATGGTGAGTACAACCTGACCGAAGGTGCTAAAAAAGCAGTAGCTCTTGTTAATGGCGAAAGAAAGTATATGCACGGCGATGTTCCCAACTATTCTCAGATTTGTATGGGCAATGATGAGATACTTAAAGACCAGGTTGAGTGGCTTGCAAACTACGCCGAAAGCAAACCCGAAATCACCGTTATGCACGTGTGGCTCGGCGACGCTTATGACAACCATTGTGAATGTCCGCTTTGTACACCGCATCACCCGTCTGACCTTTATGTTAAGATGCTTAATATGCTCGACGAGGAACTGACGAGAAGAAATATTGATACAAAGGTAGCTTTCTGTGCTTATGTTGATACCCTTTGGGCACCTTTGAAAGAGAGATTCAACAATCCCGACCGTTTCCTCTTGACAAGCTCGGTTTCGGGTAGAGATTTCAACAAGCCTTATGACGATAGCGAGTATGAGGGTGAGATTCCAAAATGGGTTAGAAACAAGTACAAACTCCCACCGAGTTTTCCGCTTCGCCGTAAAATGTTTAACGAGTGGAAAAAGATATTCCCCGGTGACGATTTTGCTTTTGAATATCATTTTTATACAATGCATTTCAACGACCCGGGAGTTTTGCGTGTCGCTAAAAATTTATATAGAGATCTGCATCAGTTAAAACCGTTGGGCTTTGGTGGTATTATGAGCTGTCAAAGTCAGCGTGTGGCTTTCCCGATGGCTTTCCAGGTAGCCCTTATTGGTGAAGCGCTGTTTGATTTGTCAAAATCTTACGAAGAACTTGAAACCGAGTATTTCACCACCGCTTTTGGTGAGGGTTGGGAGAACGTTCACGAATATCTGACCAAAATTTGCGACGCAATCGATTCAAGAATTATCGGCGACACGGTTGCGGTTGACTTTGCAGAAAGTTTATTCAGACCTGCTTGGTTTGACAACAAGGAATTTGCAGAAAAACTTAAAGTGGTTCCCGAAATTGTTGCGAAATACAAGGACGCTTTTGCTAAGAGACAGAATGATGAAGACCGTGCAGTTGCTCGTGCTTACAAGTTGCTAGGCTTCCACGGTGAATACTGTGAGCGACTTGCAAAGGTTTATTATGCGGCAGCTTTGGGAGATTTCGAGAAGATGCAAGACGAATACAATTCGATTATTGACTGGTTGTCAGGCATCGAAATGTTTATTGAGTACGAGTTTGATTTGCGACTCTTTAAACGTGGCTTTGATGCAAAGGTTGATGCTTGCAGAAACTGGATAGAAAAGAGTAAAAAATAGTTGATTTATACCGACTTTTAATGTATATTAAAAGTCGGTATATTGCATTTAGGAGGTGACTGTGTGATGGGAACCGATATTAAGTTGGACCAGCAGATTTTAGAAAGAATTATGGATATAGGCTCGGGAATGCTCAGGGCCGGCGGTGAGATTAAGAGGGTAGAGGAAACGATAACGCTCCTTTGCCGTGCCTACGGCGCTGCGGAGACCGATGTTTTTGTTATCACCTCCGACATTGTCACAACTGTGAGATTTGAGGACTCCGATGCGCTTACGCAGTCACGCAGAATTAAAAATCAGCAGGTAAATATGGCTGAGGTTGAATTTTATAATCAGCTTTCCCGTGAAATCTGCGCAAATCCCATAACTAACAAAGAAATTCTTGAAAAGCTAAAGAAAAAGCCCGATTTCAAAAGAAATCAGATACTTATGGCTGTTGTTTGGGCGGTGATTTCCGCTTCGTTCACCCTGTTTTTCGGTGGCACAGTTATCGATGCGGTTATTAGTTTTGTTATCGGTATAGTGTTGTGTTTGTTTTACAATCTTGTTTCAAGAAGAATTGACAACTACTACTGTGTTGTTGTATTGTGTAGTGTCTTTGGTGGACTTTTGCCTTTCCTTTTAAGGCTTGTTAATCCACAAATTAACTCGTTTTACATAAACATTGGTAACATAATGCTTTTAATCCCCGGCGTTGCGCTTATGACCTCTATCAGGGATATGTTTTCGGGAGATACCATTTCGGGATTACTTGAGTTTTTTGAGGCAATGCTAGTTGGTTTTGTAATTGCATTCGGATTTGCTGTTATGAACAGCACCTACACGATAAATGCAATTGCTACTTCTGCAGTGGTGGGAATTGCGACCGCATTTACAGGCTCTGTAGGTTTTGCTATTGTGTTCGGCTGCCGCTACAAAATCGGATTGGTTGGAGCCGTCGGCGGCGCAATTTCGTGGGTGATAGTTGTGTTGCTGACGAGCTGTAATTTCTCAGAGTACATAGCTTTCTTTGTGTCAGCTATGGTTATAACTGTTTACGCAAGGCTTATGGCAAAGGTAATGCGTTGTCCTGCAACCCCTTTTTTAAGGGTTGCCGTGGTGCCGTTGGTACCTGGAAAAGCGCTTTATATGACAATGGTTTACGCTCTTGCGGAAGAGTGGCAGTCGCTCTTTACTCAGGGTATCAGCACCATATTTTATGCGTTGTGCATTTCATCAGGAATTTTAATAATTTCAACCCTTTTTGATATGAGGGACAAAAAAATAATTGGCAAATAAAAAACACCCCATAGTACCGATTTTTGGCACTGTGGGGTGCTTAGATTTAATGCAAGATTTTAGTGTTTTCTCTAAAATAAGACAATTTTTCAAAGGAAACATTAAGGGTGCTATGTTATATTGAAAATAGTTGAAATACTATGTGTCGTGAACGGTTTTCATAAATTTATAAGGTGTCACACCTTTGAGTTTTTTGAAAACTGTTGAGAAATAGTTGCTGTCGTTAAACCCACAGTTTATAGCTATTTCTGTAATGGGCATTTTTTTGGTTTCAAGCATTTCAACTGCTTTTGAAACACGCACGAAATTTATGTATTCATTTATAGAAACACCGACAGTAGATTTAAAACGTCGGGAAATATAACTTTCACTTAGTGAAAATTCACGGCTTAGCGCCGAGAGTGAAAGGTCACGGTCAAAGTTTAAGAATATGTAATCCGAAATGTTTTGCATTACAGAATCTATCTTGTGACTCTCGGCAGGTTCTCTTTTGCGGTAACGGAAAAGATAAATCAAGAGTTCGTTAAGGTAGAGTTTATTAAGCGTTGTGCTTTCTTCACTTTTCTTTGAAAACTCATCCTCGATTTTAAGAAGGATATTTTCAATTATGGGAAGCTTCTCTTCAGGTAAAACAATAAGATTTTCGTTGCACAAGGCTTGAAAATATTTATACACATCACGGTTTATATCGCGAGGGGAGAAGTTAATTAGTGTTCGTTCGTTGTACAAACAGCTTTCGCTGTCATTACGGTGGAGGGTGTTGTTTGGAACGATTATCAAATTACCTTTGTTGAGCTGGAATGTATTATTATCTATAAAATATGTCATACGACCATTGGAGAGATAGTAAAGCTCGACAGTGTTATGAAAATGAAGATGTGTATATTTACGTTCGTTATAGACATTGTTTTTTGTAAAATATTCATCATGAATAAGTTCTGGCAACAAAACCACCTCCCTTATAAAAAGTATAACATTTTGTTATTAAATATGCAACAATTTTTTAATGTTTTATTTCACAATGGCAAAAAATTCCGATAAAACAGTATAAATTGACATAAATATATTGTCGAGAAGGTATCAATAGGGAAAAAGACAAACCTATAACCGCAAGGTTTTGTATAAAAAATTCTATCTTGAAAGGAAATATTATGAGTGATTCAAAAAAACTATTCAACCGCCTTGGCGTAATGATTGACTGTTCAAGAAATGCGGTTTTAAGCGTTTCGGCAGTTAAAAATTACATAGATTTGATTTCAGATTTGGGTTACAACACCCTTATGCTCTACACCGAAGATACATTCGAGGTAGAAAACAATCCGTATTTCGGTCATATGAGGGGTAGATACTCTTTCGACGAAATGCGAGAGATGGACGATTACGCTTCGCAAAAGGGTATTGAACTGATACCTGCTATTCAGACCTTGGCACATTTAGGACCTATTTTCAGATGGAATTGCTACAGCCAAATAAACGACTGTAACGACATTCTTATGTGCGATGATGAAAAAACATATCAGCTTATTGACGATATATTTGCAACACTTAAAAAGACCGTTAAGACCAAGACAATAAACATCGGTATGGACGAGGCTTATATGTTGGGTCGCGGTAAATATCAGGATAAAAACGGCTTTAAAGACAGATTTGATATTCTGTTAAGACATCTTAAAAAGGTGGCAGAAATTGCCGATAAATACGATTTCAAATGCATTATGTGGGGCGATATGTTCTTCAAACTCATCGCCGGTGCGGATGACTATTATTCTACTGAAAATGATGTTCCCGAAGAAATAAAGGAAATGATACCTCACAATGTGGACTTGATTTATTGGGATTATTATTCCACACAAACCGATCATTTCAAACGCCTTATTGACCGTCACAAGAAGATTAAGGAAAACATTTGGTTTGCAGGTGGCTTGTGGAGCTGGACAGGTTACGCACCACATAACAGATATACAATAGCCGAGGTCAAAGCGGCATTTGAGGCTTGTGATGATTCGGGTGTTAAGGACGTGGTACTTACCTGTTGGGGTGATGACGGCGCTGAGTGTTCAAGATTTTCTATGTTGCCGTCACTTTATTATGCTTCAGAACTTGCAAAGGGTAATAATGAAGAGGCTTTAATAAAGCAAGGTTTTTATGAGAAATACGGCATAGAATTTGATGATTTTATGCTTCTTGATATGATTGGCACTCCCAATACTGCCGAGCTCAACACCGTGAACAGCGATAAGTATTTTCTTTATAACGATTATTTCCTTGGCATTTGTGACAGTATGGCAGCCAAGGTTGACCGTAATGCATATAAGCAGTTAAGCGAGAAACTTGAAAAACTTGTAGACAATGCTCAGTACGGACATTTGTTCCAAACCATTAAGTCACTTTCAGATGTTCTTAGCATAAAATGTGATTTAGGATTAAGACTTAGAAAAGCATATACCGAGGGCGATAAGAAAACGCTCGGTTCTATTGTGGACGATTTTACGGCTTTAGAAGACTTGTTAGAAAAGTTCTATAATGCTGTTAAGAAACAGTGGCATATCGAAAACCGTTCCTTTGGCTTTGAGGTGTTAGATTTAAGACTTGGCGGACTTATGACACGTACTCGTCACTGCAAGGAAAGACTTGTAGAGTATTTGGAAGGTAAAATTCAGGCTATTGAAGAATTAGAACAGCCAATGCTTGACTTGCAAGGCAGAAGATTAGAGGAAAGTAGTCCTGTGCTCGTGACCCGTTGGAGCAAGGCTGTTACGGCAGGATATCTATAAAATAAAAAACGGAAGCACTTTGGAGGAAAGAAAAATGAAATTTCTTAGAATGTTGTGCATAGTTATAACTTTTGTAATGCTTTTTGGAAGTTTAAGTGTAACTCGTATTTTTGCGGCGCAATATGATACTTCGCCATTGCAAAATACATATCATAAACTGACTGCCAAAAAGGAACTTACAATAGGTTATATCGGAGGTTCGGTAACAAGCGGTACAGGTGCATCGAATCTCTATACAAAATCCTGGCGTGCTCTTACTACGAAATGGTTTGAGACACAGTTTCCCGAGGCTAAAATCACCGAAAGAAGTATGTCTGTTGGCGGTACGGGTACTGTATATGCTTTGCATCGTGTAGAAAAAGCTTTGTTAACCGGCAATGTGCCCGATTTGGTTTTTATAGAAACTGCAATTAATGATTCCTACGACGGAATAAGCGGAGATCCTATAAGGGTTTATTTAGAATCGCTGATTAAAAAAATATATGCAAAGAATCCAAAGTGTGACATAGTAATAGTTATTATTGGAGATTTTAATGTTCTTCGCAAAGCGCGTCAGACAGGCGAACTTTTCAGACCCGAACACAGAGAAATTGCAAACCATTATAACATTCCCATAATAGATATAGGAACCGAATTTTATCAGAGGATATACAAAGAAAACGGAAACGAAGATATCTACGTTTCTTCAGACCCTGCGTGGC
This sequence comes from Acutalibacteraceae bacterium, assembly GCA_045655905.1. GTDB lineage: Bacteria > Bacillota > Clostridia > Oscillospirales > Acutalibacteraceae > UBA737. Next base: position 13,501 of record JAZOQF010000155.1, read on the forward strand.
AAAAACATTTTGAAGATTCGGTTCATCCTAACGATGGCGGATATGCCGAGTATGCTAAGTTGGTGCAAAAGTATTTGTCAGGGGAACTGGTTTCCAAGAAATTGGATGCGTCTGTATTTTCTAACAAATATATTCCTAAAAAGACATATATGCAGAATTTAATGCTCGACGCCTATGATGTGGATTTCAAAGATTTTGATTTTAAGGCCAATACTTATTTTGAGCCTGAAGAATATCGTGGTGTATTTGCCTCATTCAATGGTATTTTTTCGAAGAGGATAGGAGACACATTTACGGTTGAGTTTGCCGGTACATCCTTTATGATTTGGACACATCCAACGACAAATCCTACTTCTGCTGCTGATACAGTGATTAGATACTCCATTGACGGTGGCAAAAAGCAAACTTTAAAAAT
>JAZOQF010000156.1:0-3894 GCA_045655905.1 Acutalibacteraceae bacterium
TATCTTTTGATTCGCCGTTCTATTGAAAAGCCGGTTTATAAAGAAAAACTTCGCATTCGCAGTTATAGTAAAGCAGATGCTGACAGCACAGTTTTTGTAGAACTCAAAAAGAAATATAAGCACGTGGTATATAAACGTAGAATATCTCTATCAGAAGCCGAAGCAATGAGGTGGTTGTTAGGTGAAAAACATACCGATAAGCATACACAAATATCAAACGAAATTGATTATTTTATGGAACTGTACGGCACGCTTCATCCCACGGTGTTTCTATCTTATGAACGAGAAGCCTATTACTCAAATGACGGCAGTGACTTCCGTATAACCTTTGACGATAATATACTTTGCAGACAAGAGGATCTGTCTTTGCTATCGAATGTATACGGCACACCGATTTTGCCTGAAGGCAAGGTGCTCATGGAGATTAAATGCTCAGGCGGTATTCCACTTTGGATGACAGAGGTACTCTCAAGAGAAAGGATATATAAAACCCCATTTTCCAAATACGGAACAGCGTACCGAACGCTGATTTTTCCGCAAAACCATAAAATGAACTCATATAATATGTTGGAGGTAACTACAAATGCTTGAAAATTTATTTAAAGGATTATTTGATACGGATTTAACGGCGGTCATCAGCGTGACCGACTTTTTACTGTGCCTAGGGGCATCTCTCGTTATCGGCATTTTAATGGCATTTGCCTATATGTATCGCACACGCTATACCAAAAGCTTTGTTGTAACGTTGGCTTTGCTCCCTGCGGTAGTTTGCGTTGTTATTATGATGGTAAATGGTAACGTAGGTACAGGTGTTGCGGTAGCAGGTGCTTTTAGTCTTGTGCGTTTTCGCTCTGTTCCCGGCACGGCAAAGGAAATCTGCACCTTGTTTTTAGCTATGGGCGCAGGTCTTATAGCAGGTATGGGTTATCTTGGTTTTGCTGTTCTCTTTACGGTCGTGATGTGCATTATGTTCGTACTTTATAACCGCTTGGATTTTGGCACCAAGAAAAATGCCGCCATCTTTAAGACCTTTACTATCACCATCCCCGAAGATTTGGATTATTCAGGCATTTTTGATGATGTCTTCGCTGAGTTTACAACCTCTCACGATCTTGTCCGTGTAAAGAGCACCAATATGGGCAGTATGTTTAAGCTTACATACAACGTAATGCTTCGTGACGTTACTCGAGAAAAAGAGATGATTGATAAAATTCGCTGTCGTAACGGAAATCTTGAGATTGCCGTGTCTAAACAGGAAACGGTCGGTACAGAATTGTAATAGGTGATTTTATGAAGAAGATATTATCTGTTGTACTAATTTTAACATTAATGCTTTCGCTTCTTGCAGGTTGCGGAAACGATAAGAATAATACACCGAGCGATAATCAGGACGGTACAGCATCCAACGCTACCCCCGTAGAGGTTGACTTTTCAAAAACCGATGCGGATATGTTTACCGAGCGTGACAGTAAAACCGATTATGACGAAAGCAAAGCGGTTACTATTAAATTGAGTGGAACAACGGCTACTGCGAGTTCAAACAGCGTAAAAATCTCGGGCTCAAAAATTACGATCACCGAAGAAGCGACCTATGTTGTTTCGGGTGAGCTGACTGACGGTATGCTGATCGTTAATGCACCCGATACGGCGAAGTTGCAAATTGTTCTCAGTGGCGCTAATATTACAAGCAAAACCTCAGCGGCGCTCTATATACTTGAAGCAGATAAAGTGTTCTTAACTCTTGCCGATGGAACTACTAATACACTTATCAACGGCGGAACTTTTACTGCTATTGACGACAATAATATTGATGCCGCACTATTCTCAAAACAGGATTTGACACTCAACGGCTCGGGCAGTCTAACAGTAACCTCTCCTGCAGGACATGGTATTGTTTGCAAGGACGACTTGGTGATTACAAACGGAACTTACACGGTCAACTCCTCATCTCACGGTTTGGATGCCAACGACAGTGTAAGAATTGCAAATGCTACGCTTAATATTGATGCCGGTAAAGATGCCATACACGCCGAGAATACCGATGATACTTCTCTTGGCTTTATTTATATTTCAAGCGGAACGATTAAGGCTGAAGCCGAAGGCGACGGTATTGCTGCAGGTGCTTATATGCAGATAGCAGATGGTACAATAGAATTGCTCGTTGGCGGCGGTAGTGAAAACGGAAGCAAAGAACATTCGGATAACTTTGGCGGATTTATGGGTGGAGGACATGGCGAAGGCAGGCCCGGTGAAATGCGACCGGGCAGCTCACAAAGTTCAACCACCACGACCGATGAAAACAGCACAAGTATGAAAGGCTTGAAAGCCACAAACAGTATGCTGATTTCAGGTGGTAATTTTACCATTAACTCGGCTGATGATTCGGTACACTCGGATGTTTCGGTTATTATTAACGGCGGAACCTTTACCATTGCATCGGGTGATGATGCTATTCACGCCGAGGATACTTTGACCGTTACTGCAGGTAGGATTGATATTTCTGAGAGTTATGAAGGTCTTGAAGCTTTGCACATTGACGTGCAAGGCGGAGATATTAAACTCATCGCTAACGATGACGGACTGAATGCAGCAGGCGGTACAGATCAAAGCGGAACTACCGGAGGCCGTGATGGAATGTTCGGAGGCGGTGGCAAACCCGGAGGTATGGGAGGTCACGGTGGTATGTCCTCAAACTCTAACGGAAGTATTAAAGTTTCAGGCGGAAATCTTTATATTAACTCCTCCGGTGACGGCATGGATGCCAACGGCACGTTGGAAATCAGCGGCGGGCATACCGTAGTTGTCGGTCCTACACAAGGCGATACCGCCACCCTTGATTATGATAAGAGCGCTACCATTACAGGTGGCACCTTCATTGGTACCGGCGCTCAGGGTATGGCTCAATCCTTTAGTGATTCCGAGCAAGGTGTTATTGCTATAAGCGTTGGTAATCAAAGCGCAGGCACAAAGATTGCATTAAAAGACAAAAGTGGAAAAACAATTATTGAACATTCACCTGAGCTTAACTTCGCAGTTGTTATACTTTCGAGTCCCGATATCAAAAAGGGAGAAGCCTATACTATTAAAGTAGGTTCTGAATCGGGCGAATTTAAAGCAAGTTAAAGTTAAGAGTAATTTTAACTGTAAATAAAAAGAAAGGAGATTTGTTTTCGGAGCTCATACCAAAATTGACCACAAAAATTCAATTGACCACACAAATAGCAGTAGGCGCAAGCTTGCTGCTATTTGTATTTTAGGTCAGAAGTGTGTTGGTCCTATTATCACACACTCGTCTGATTTTAGTTCCCCAATCATTCAATTATTTTTCGATTTTGAGGTTAAAATAAGTTTGCATGTCTTAAAAGTGGCTTGTTTAGGCGGTTTTTTCGACAAAAACGGCGAAAATTCCTAAAAAAAGATGTTGGTCCTATATTGACACACTCGTGAGTGGAAGTCCTATTATCCAAAACGGCAAACTAATCGGCGCAGTTACTCACGTCCTTGTCGACGACCCGACAAAGGGTTACGCTATATTTGCTGAAAATATGTTGGAAACCGCTGGGCAGGTGGCCGATGAAAAAGCGTTAAAAGACGCATCATAAGTTACAGAGTGTGTCGGGATTCAAAGATCAGAATCTCGGCACATTTCTTATATAAAATCAAAGACTTTTTAATTTTAACATTTTGTAACAAATTTTCCCAAAACACCTTGTGTTAAGGAACTGCATATGTTATCATAATAGTTAAGATGTTGGGAAGCACCGACATTTATATCAACCCTATCAAGGAGGAAACATTATGAAAAAACGAGTATTATCCATTCTGTTGGCTATCGCTTTGTTGGCAACCTGTATTCCTTTCACGGCTCTGTCTGTGAGTGCAGCTAGTGGCTAC
>JAZOQF010000157.1:0-5571 GCA_045655905.1 Acutalibacteraceae bacterium
TTTTATGAAGTTTTCATTTTTAACAAAGGGTTGGCATGAAAATACTTTCGAGGAGTTTTGTCAGGTGGCAAAAGACCTTAAATTTAAGGGTATCGAACTTCATAATATTCATAACCGCCTTTTTACCGATAAAAACGGTGCATTTCACGATTATACAGTTCAGTCAACACTTCGCAAGTTGTATGAAATGAAGGTTGAGCTTCCTTGTATTGATACTATCTGCAATTTGGCAGACGCTACAAAGGAAAAGGAAAATATAGAGGAAATTGAGGCTTGCATTAACATTGCATCTAACCTTAAAATACCCTATGTTCGCATTTATGCCAGCGAAAAAGACTATACAGATGATAAAAACGAGAATGTAAAAAATGTTATTGCAAAAGTTTTGAATGTTGCTGAGGAAAAGGGCGTAACCTTGCTTGTTGAGACAAGTGGTATTTACTGTGATACTGCTAAACTTCGTGCACTTTTAGATAGCTTTGCTTGTGATAATTTAGGCGCATTGTGGGATATGTATTCACCCTATTTTGTATGCGATGAGCAACCCGAAACCACCATTAAAAATCTTGGAGCGTACATTAAACATGTTCATATTAAGGACGCTGTTAAAACTAATGATGGCACCGAATTTTGTTTGATGGGTGAGGGCGAGACCCCCATTGACGAAATGATGCAGGGCCTTCGTTCTGTAAACTATGACGGATTTATTTCGCTTGAATGGGACCCCAAATGGTGCGAAGAACTTGATGATATGGAGATTATTTTCTCCCAGTTCATCAACTTTATGAAGCAGTTCAGCGACACTTCTAAGAGTGATAATTCGCTATATTACAACCGCGCTCATACAGGCAGATTTGTATGGGAAAAGGACCGTCTTATTGACTGCACTTTCTCTGAGGTTTTGGATAGAATGGTTGAGGAATTCCCCGACCAATATGCCTTTAAATACACCAGTCTTGACTACACAAGAACCTACAGCGAATTCCGTGACGATGTTGATTTATTTGCTCGTTCGTTGATTTCAATGGGTGTTAAGGCCGGCAGTCACGTGGCTGTTTGGGCTTCCAATGTACCACAATGGTATATAGCTTTTTGGGCAACCGTAAAACTCGGCGCAGTTTTGGTTACTGTGAACACCGCTTATAAAATACACGAAATCGAGTACCTTTTAAAACAGTCTGATACCCATACTCTCATTATGACCGAGGGTTCTAAGGACTGTAATTACGGTGAAATTATTGCAGAACTTTGCCCGGAACTTGCCAATACTAAGGTTGGTACTCCACTTCACGCTAAGCGTTTACCTTTCCTTAGAAATGTCGTGACTGTAGGCTACCGCTTGAAGGGTGCTATGACTTGGGAGGAGGCGGTTTCTCGTTCTTCTCAGGTACCTGTAAGCGAGGTTTACAGAATGGCTGCAAAGGTTGACAAGGACGACGTTTGCAATATGCAGTACACATCGGGTACAACCGGATTCCCCAAGGGTGTAATGCTGACACACTATAATGTTGTTAACAACGGTAAATATATAGGCGACAGAATGGAACTTTCCACCGCCGACAGAATGATGATTCAGGTGCCTATGTTCCACTGTTTCGGAATGGTACTTTCAATGACATCTTCCATGACACACGGAACAACCATGTGTCCAATGCCTTATTTCTCACCAAAATCATCCTTGGCTTGCATTAACAGCGAGAGAATAACAGCCTTTAACGGCGTTCCTACAATGTTTATCGCAATGATGAACCACCCTGATTTTGCAAAGACCGATTTTTCACATATCCGTGTTGGTATTATGGCAGGCTCTAACTGTCCTGCTGACCTTATGAAAAAGGCAACAACGGACCTTAATATGAAAGAAATCGTTTCGGTTTACGGTCAGACTGAGGCATCACCGGGTTGCACAATGAGTAGTTATTTTGACTCATTGGAGGTACGTACCGAAACTGTAGGCTCGGCATTTGCTAATGTTGAGTGTAAGATTGTTGATCCCGAAACAGGACTTGACTGTCCCGACGGAGTAAACGGTGAGTTTGTAGCACGTGGTTATAACATAATGAAAGGCTACTACAAGATGCCAAAAGCTACTGCCGAGGCTATTGATAAAGACGGTTGGCTCCACACAGGCGACCTTGCTTGCAGAGATGCTGACGGCAACTACAGAATTACAGGCAGACTTAAGGATATGATTATCCGTGGCGGAGAAAATATCTATCCTAAGGAAATCGAGGAGTTTATCTATACCTGTGATAAGGTAAGCGACGTTCAGGTTATCGGTGTTCCCGACAAGCAGTACGGCGAGGAAATCTATGCTTCGATTATCCTCAAAAAAGGCGAGAGTATGACCGAGGATGAAATGAAATCTTATATCGCAGCTAATATGGCTCGCCATAAGGTGCCTCGTTATATTGAGTTTGTAGATGGTTTCCCGATGAATGCTGCAGGTAAGATTCTTAAGTACAAAATGCGTGAGGACGCAGCTAAAAAATTAGGACTTGTATGATAAATAATATTTTTACTATTGATGCGCATTGTCATATCTATCCCCCAAAAATTGCAAGCCGTGCGGTTGCGGGGACCGACACCTTTTATGGTGAAAAATCCCTTTGCAAAGGCACGGCTAAGGACCTGATTTTCGAAGGGCAAAAGGCCGGCATTGACCATTTTATTGTTCAGTCGGTTGCAACCTCGCCCCATCAGGTTAAAAGCATTAACGAATTTATCGCAGGTGAGGTGGCAAGTTCGGGCGGTCTTATGACAGGACTTGGTACGCTCCACCCTGATAGCGAAGATATCAAGGGTGATATTGAGCATATATTGGAACTGGGTCTTCACGGTGTGAAACTGCACCCCGATATTCAAAAATTCAAGATAGATGATTATAGATGCCTTAAAATATATGAACTTTGTGAAGAGCAAAATATTCCTATTTTAATGCATACGGGGGATAACAGGTTTGATTTTTCTAATCCAAACCGACTTTTACCCGTAATGAAAATATACACTTCTTTGACCGTTGTAGGTGCTCATTTGGGCGGTTGGTCTGTTTGGGATGAAGCGGTAGAAAAACTTAAAAGTTTGCCGAATTTTTATGTTGATTGTTCTTCCTGTTTCCCTTTTATTGATGCTTCAAAGGTTAAGGAATTGATAAAAGCTTACGGCGCCGAAAAGGTGCTTTTTGGTACAGACTATCCGATGTGGTCGCCTAGTTGTGAGGTAGAGTCTATTTTGTCGCTTGGTCTTGACGAAACCGAAATAAAGTGTATACTAAATATAAACGCAAAAAAAGTTTTCAATCTGGAGGAATTAAAGAATGAGTGAGTTTAAAATCGGCACTAAATGTGTGCAGGGTGGTTACACACCGAAAAACGGTGAGCCCCGTCAAATTCCGATTTATCAGAGTACAACTTATAAATACAATACAAGTGAGGATATGGGAAAACTCTTTGATTTAGAGGCTTCGGGTTATTTCTATGCCCGTCTTCAAAACCCTACCTGCGACCTTGTAGCTGCTAAAATTTGCGAGATGGAGGGCGGTACCGCCGCAATGCTCACCTCATCAGGTCAGGCAGCATCCTTCTTCTCGATTTTCAATATCGCAGGCTGTGGCGACCATATTGTTGCATCCTCTGCGATTTACGGCGGAACATACAATTTGTTCGCTGTTACTATGAAAAGAATGGGTATTGATTTCACATTCATTTCACCCGACTGCTCAGACGAGGAATTTGAAGCTGCATTCAAACCTAACACTAAAGCGGTTTTCGGCGAAACAATTGCTAACCCTGCTTTAATGGTGCTTGATATTGAACGCTTTGCAAATATGGCGCACAAGCACGGTGTTCCTCTTATTATCGACAACACCTTTGCTACACCCGTTAATTGCCGTCCTTTTGAATGGGGCGCAGATATTGTTATCCATTCCACCACTAAGTATATGGATGGTCACGGTAGCGCAGTAGGCGGTTGTATTGTTGATTCGGGCAAATTTGACTGGACTAAGTACCCTGACAAATATCCCGGTCTTTGCACACCGGACGACAGCTATCACGGTGTTACCTATACCGAAAGATTCGGCTTGGCGGGCGCTTATATTACAAAGGCTACCGCTCAGTTAATGCGTGACTTTGGTTGTTGTCAGTCGGCGCAGTCAGCCTATGTTTTAAACCTTGGTCTTGAGAGTTTGCATCTCAGAATGAAAAAGCATTGCGAAAACGGTCTTGCTGTTGCTGAGTTTTTAAAAGGAGACGACAGAATTGCTTGGGTGCGTTTCCCTCATCTTGAGGGCGACGTGAACTATGAGTTGGCTAAAAAATATATGCCAAACGGCGGTTGTGGCGTAGTTAGCTTTGGAATTAAGGGCGGAAGAGCCGCTGCTGAGGCATTTATGAAAGAACTCAAAATTGCTTCAATCGCAACCCACGTGGCAGATGCACGTACTTGCTGCTTGCACCCTGCAAATGCAACCCACCGTCAAATGAACGATGCAGAGCTTGAGGCTTGCGGAATCACACCTGATTTAATCCGTTTCTCTTGCGGTATTGAAGATGCTGACGATTTGATAGCAGATATCAAGCAGGCACTTGATAGTGTTAAGCTTTAATTAAGAGTTAAAATCCCCTTTACAAAAAGGGGATTTTGTATTATATTAAATATATATTTTTTTACGAAGGTGGGTAGCGAAATGCCTATTAAAATTCCTAACGATTTACCCGCGGTTAAAACGCTGAACGATGAAAACATATTTGTTATGACCGAAACGAGAGCGATTACTCAGGATATTCGCCCTCTTAAAATTTTGTTGCTTAATTTAATGCCCAAGAAAATCGAGACCGAAACTCAGTTGTCCCGTTTGCTTGGCAACTCACCATTGCAGGTAGATTTGGAGCTTATTCACACCAAAAGCCACAAATCAAAAAACACATCGGCTGAGCATCTTTTCACGTTTTATAAAACCTTTGATGATATAAAGGACAGAACCTTTGACGGTATGATTATCACAGGCGCTCCCGTTGAACAGATGGAGTTCGAAGAGGTTGAGTATTGGAACGAACTCTGTGAAATTATGGAGTGGACCAAAACCCACGTTCACAGCACCTTGCATATTTGTTGGGGCGCTCAAGCAGGACTTTACTATCATCACGGTGTTAAGAAATATCCGCTTGATAAAAAAATGTTTGGTATTTTCCCCCACAAGGTGGATTATAAGAAATCAATCCTTTTCAGAGGGTTTGATGATATCTTTATGGTACCACAATCACGCCACACCACCGTTAAAGCCGAGGATATTAAAAAGGTAAAAGAACTTAAAATCTTGTCAACTTCTGATGAAGCAGGGGTTTATGTGGTTTCCACTAAGGGTGGAAAACAGATATTCATTACAGGTCACTCCGAGTATGATGCTGATACCTTGGCTCAGGAGTATTTCAGAGATTTGAATGAGGGTAAGGAAATAGACATTCCAAAGAATTATTTCCCCGATGATAACCCCAAAAAAGCTCCCGTTATTTCTTGGCGAGCACATGCTAATCTCTTGTATTCTAACTGGCTTAACTATTTTGTTTACCA
>JAZOQF010000158.1:0-2489 GCA_045655905.1 Acutalibacteraceae bacterium
AGACGGGACACCGTCGAGCGTAATGGAAGAATATTTACTCGGCGGGAAATCAACGAGAACTGGACAGATAGCGGGAGACAAGTACCCCAATACAATTGGGGTTAATGGACAAAGAAACAAGAATACCCGAATGGCATTCGGGACAATAAACATAGGAACGTATGCAAAAACGCATATGAGATGCACAATTGTTAGTCAAGCTTTTTAGGAAAGGGGACAACTTTTTTAGAAAACGAGTCAACCTTTTTAGGAAAGTAGGTTACTATGTCAGGAAAGCAAATATTAATAAATAGCACTTTTTAGTCACGGGGAGTTCTGTCGGTGTTCTCTCGGTCATCTCAGGGAGATCGGTCGGTGTTTTGTGGCAAGGTATAAGAGAGGTAAAAGAGACGGCATTCTTAAGAAAAGTACTTTTTTGGTGGTTGGGAGTTCTTAGGTTCGTCCTTGGTTCATCCTTGGTTATTAACACGAGACTAAAAGGGAAGGTACAAGGGAAGAAAATCTTAAAATTTGGTGTAGGGTGTAGGGTGTAGGGTGTGGCGGCGGAGCCGCAGTTGTTTAATGTCTAATGTCTAAAGTTTAATGTTTAAAGTGTAGGGTGTCTAATGTTTAATGTTTAAAGTGCACTAACCAACCATTCTGCTGCACTCACAATATGAACCTTCTTGCCTTCGTGCTCAATTATGCCAGTTTCTCCATACATTACAATTAGTGTTAAGTTGTCGCAATGTGTCTTGTTTGACGCTTTTATCAGTCCGCCCACTTCTCGATTGAAGAGTTTGGTAGAAGGGTTACTAAAGTCGTATGTCACTTGTATCAATTCCTGTACCTTGGAAGCTTGTGTACGCACAAAGTCAACAGCAAAGCGATTACTTTCTCGTAGAAAATATAGTTGTTCATCCGCATATTTCTGACGGCGCAGCAACTCAATTGCAATGATATTCTCAAGACGCCAGCCTAGATTATCGGTCTGCAAAGAATTGTCTCTATTGCTTAGAAAAGCATTATCAATAATGTAGGATTTAAGATTGCTTTGTCGCTCTACGCTCTTAAAAGAATACTTGTGAAGAATACGTGCAAGATAGGCAGTATTGAGGTATGACACATAATTCTTGACCGTTTGTACCGAACGAATAGCATATGTTTCGCGGATATTCTCAAAGTTGATTTCTTGGCAAAAATTATCGATTACAGTATCTGCCACTTGTCGTAATGATGCAGGATAACGTACTTTATAGCGTTTGCATATATCCTTCTTAATAACCGTATCAAGCAACGCTTTTGTATATGCAGTTTTATCAATTGCACCATCCATAGTTTCTGGGAAACCACCCTCCATGAGATACTTATTGAGTGCATGACCACGCAAACCAACAGCCTTAGTGTGTTGCCCTACTATATCAATATTGTTGATACGACAATATTCTTCAAACGAGAAAGGGAATAGGCGTATCTCGTTATATCTTCCAGTAAGGTGCGTAATCAGTTCATCGCTCAAAAGGTTGGCATTACTTCCAGTTAAAATCAGATGTATTCCCTGGCGCAAAAGTCTATTGACAAACAATGGCCAACGAGGCGCATTCTGAACTTCGTCAATAAATAAATGAGTGTAGTCGCCATAAATGTGATACAACATCTCTACTATATCATTCAATTCGGCTACTTGTATATCAGCTAAGTTTTCATCGTCAAAATTAACATAAGCAAATCGAACACCGCTCTCCATTAATACTTTTTGACAGAGCATGGATTTACCACTACGACGCACACCTATTACGACTTGCGCTAATTTGCTATCTAAGTCTATTTTCTTCTCCTCTTGTCGATTTAGCAAAGCATTGCAATCGGTATTAAGGATTTCCTGTCGCTGATCCTCAAGAATGGTCTTTAAGTTTCTCATAATTGAATTATGTTAAAAATCGCGACAAAGTTACAAAAAATAAATGAAACATACAAATAAAATATCTTATTTTGCAATTTTTTCGCATATTAAACCGTCTTATTTTGCAATTTTCTTTTGCCCAAACCGTCTTATTTTGCAATTTTTGTAATTATCGTCAAGTTTCCTAAGGTCCGCAGCACGCAATTTGAACTGGTGACAAATTGTCACCGGTTGACGCTAAAACTTGTCAGGGGCTTAAAAAAGTTTATTTTTTTGCAATCTTTTCCTTGTTTAGTTATTTTTCTTGTAGTTTTTTTGATCTCTTTATCGAAGTCTGAAAGTCATTCGCCCTGCTGAAGCATATATATGACTTTTTGTTGCTCAAGCTCTTTGATAGTAATTTGGTATGAATGTCTGTTCTGTCCATAATTGTATATTTAGCCCGCAAAAATACAAAAATTTTTGCATTTATGCAAATAAATAGCGAAAAAGTCGCCATTTTCTGGTGTAAGGTGTAGAGTGTAGGGGGTAAAGGCGGGGAATAGGCGGCATGTATTCCGCCGGCAGAGACAGGTGCTCTAGAGTACCCAAATACGATTCGGGTGAA
>JAZOQF010000159.1:0-2251 GCA_045655905.1 Acutalibacteraceae bacterium
CGAGGGTCAACGCAGATATGTTGAGTCTTTGTCTTCCTATGCCCGCCAATTCTTGGGACAGATGGAAAAACCGAATGTTGACAGCATTGAAGGTCTTTCCCCTGCTATATCCATTGACCAAAAAACCACCTCTAAAAACCCCCGTTCTACCGTTGGAACAGTTACTGAAATTTACGATTATTTGAGACTTTTATATGCACGAGTTGGCATTCCCCATTGTCCTGTTTGCGGAAAAGAAATCAGTCAGCAAACCACAGACCAAATCGTTGATGTGGTTATGAAGTTAGATAACGGCACTAAAATTCAGATTTTGGCGCCCGTTGTAAAGGCCCGCAAGGGTGAACACACAAAAGAACTTGAAGGACTTCGCAAATCGGGTTACTCAAGGGTTAGAATTGACGGTAATATTTACGATTTATCAGAAGAACTAAAACTCGAAAAAAATAAAAAGCATAATATCGAGGTTATCGTTGACCGACTTGTAATTAAAGAAGATATTCTTTCCCGTTTGACCGACAGTATCGAAACTGCCGTTTCATTGTCGGGTGGTTTAGTGTCAGTTGATGTTATAGGCGGTGAGGAATTAGAGTTTTCACAAACCTATGCCTGTGATGAACATGGTATCAGCATACCTGAACTCACTCCCACAATGTTTTCCTTTAACAATCCAATGGGTGCTTGCCCTGTTTGTATGGGTATTGGCAGTTACAAAAAAATCGACCCTCGACTCATTATTAACGACGATAATTTATCCTTACTTGAAGGTTGCATTAAGGCTATGGGTTGGGGTGTTAATTCTTGGCTTAACCCCGATGCCGGTTCTATTACCCAAATGTATTACAAGGGCATTGCAAAGCACTACGATTTTGACATAAATACCCCCTGGAAAGATATTCCCGAAGAGGGCAAAAGCGCCGTGCTATATGGTACAGGTGATACTAAAATTGAGTTCTATCGCACCACCGATTTCGGTTCAGGTAGCTATTTTGCTACCTTTGAAGGTGTTATTAATAATCTTGAGCGCCGTTACAAGGAGACAAGTAGTGATTATGCCCGTAACGAATATGAAAGTTATATGCTTGAAAATCCTTGTCCCGAGTGCAAGGGTGCAAGGTTAAAGCCTGAATATTTAGCCGTTACTGTTGGTGGCAAAAACATCAAAGAATTTTGTGATTTATCGGTAAATGATGAGTTAAAATTCATCGAAACACTTGAATTTGGTGAGCGCGACAGTATGATTGCCGCTCCCATCTTAAAAGAAATAAGAGAGCGTCTTTCATTCCTTAAAAGCGTTGGTCTTGATTATCTTGACCTTTCCCGTTCATCGGGTACTTTGTCGGGTGGTGAAAGTCAGCGAATCCGTTTGGCAACCCAAATTGGTTCTTCGCTTATGGGAGTGCTTTATATTCTTGACGAGCCGAGCATCGGTCTTCACCAAAGGGATAACGAAAGACTTATCGCTACACTTAAAAGACTTCGTGACCTTGGTAATACCGTTATTGTGGTTGAGCACGATGAGGATACCATGCGTGCTGCCGACCATATTGTTGATATTGGTCCGGGAGCGGGTATTCACGGCGGTGAGGTTATATTTTCGGGCGACCTTGAAGCACTCGAAAAATGCGAAAACTCACTCACGAGTGACTATTTAACAGGCCGTAAAAAAATCCCTGTTCCAAAGGAGCGCAGAAAAGGCAACGGCTCATTCGTGACCGTTAAGGGTGCTAATGAAAACAACCTTAAAAATATCAATGTTAAAATCCCCTTGGGCACATTCACCTGTGTTACGGGAGTTTCGGGAAGTGGTAAATCTTCCTTTGTTAATGATATACTTTATAATGTTTTAGCAAATAGACTAAATAATGCAAAAACCGTACCGGGTAAGTACAAGTCAGTTGAGGGAATTGAAAATCTTGACAAGGTAATCAATATTGACCAATCCCCTATCGGCAGAACTCCCCGTTCAAACCCTGCAACCTATACGGGTGTGTTCACAGATATTCGTGACCTTTTCGCTTCTACTAAAGATGCTAAAATGCACGGATATTCAGCAGGCAGATTCTCCTTTAACGTTAAGGGGGGACGATGCGAAGCCTGTCAGGGTGACGGGATTTTAAAAATAGAAATGCACTTTTTACCCGACATTTATGTTCCTTGCGAGGTTTGCGGCGGAAGCCGTTATAACCGAGAAACCTTGAGTGTTAAGTACAAGGGCAAGAGTATTTATGATGTACTCGAAATGACGGTTGAG
>JAZOQF010000160.1:0-4478 GCA_045655905.1 Acutalibacteraceae bacterium
AAGCTCTTCGCAGTTTAGAAGAGGTTGCTGCTGTGCGTGGTAAGACTGCCAAGGAAATCGTAGGTTAAGGAGGAGCAGCATTATGGCAACAAAAAAGGCTGCCTGCCTTAAGGTAAAACTTGTTAAGAGTACAATTGGTTCCAAAAAGGACCAGATTGCTACTGCTGAGGCTTTAGGTCTTCACAAAATCGGCGATGAGAGAATTCATCCCGACAACGCTCAGACCAGAGGTAAGATTAACAAGATTAGCCACTTAGTTGAGTTTAGCGAAGCTAAGCTTTGAGTGGTATTACGGTTAGACCGTGTATTAAGCAAGGAGGTGCGAACAAATGAAAATGCATGAATTAGCTCCGGCTATTGGCTCTAATAAAGAGTCTAAGCGCATAGGCAGAGGTCATGGCTCAGGTAACGGCAAAACAGCTGGTAAGGGTCACAAAGGCCAGAAAGCCCGTGCAGGTCACGGTATGAGACCCGGCTTTGAAGGCGGTCAAATGCCCTTGCAAAGACGTGTTCCAAAGCGTGGCTTTAACAACATTTTTGCCGAGGAATGGCTTGCAATTAATGTTTCTGCTTTAGAGGTGTTCGAGGACGGTACAGTCGTTGACGCTGATGCATTAAAGGCAAAGGGAATCATTAAAAAGGCAAACCTTCCCGTAAAGGTTTTAGGAAACGGAAAACTCACAAAGAAGCTTGAAGTAAAGCTTAATGCTTTCTCTGCTTCTGCTGCTGAGAAGATTAATGCGGCCGGCGGAAAGACCGAGGTGATTTAATGTTAGAAACATTAAAGAATGCTTGGAAAGTCAAGGAACTCAGAAATAAGATTTTATTTACAATTCTTATTCTCCTTGTATTCCGCATAGGTTCGGTAATCCCCGTTCCGTATATTGATGTTGCTGCTTTGAGAGATTCGATGAGCGCTACCAACACCAATGAATTCTTTAGTTATCTATCTATTTTGACCGGTGGTGGTCTTGAATATGGCGCCATCTTCGCAATGTCGGTAACCCCGTACATTAACTCTTCAATTATAATTCAGCTTCTCTGTGTTGCTATTCCCGCTTTGGAAAGACTTTCTAAAGAGGGTGAAGAGGGTCAAAAGAAGTTAGCACAAATCACACGTTACGCTACTGTTATATTGGCTCTTATTCAGGGTGTAGCTTTCTACATTTACCTGAAGAACAGCGGTTATTTAACCGTTAAGGGCACAGCTGCTACAATATTTGCAGGATTCGTTATCGTACTTGCATTTACTGCAGGTTCGGCTCTTGTAATGTGGCTTGGCGAACAAATCGACTCAAAGGGTATCGGTAACGGTATCTCCATTCTCCTCTTCGCAGGTATCCTTTCACGTGGCCCTCAGGCTGCAGGTGCTTTGGTTGAGTACTGGAAGATGGGTCAGCAGTTCGCTGTTGTAGGAATTGTAATTGCTTTCTTGGCTGTTATCACATTCGTTGTTTGGATGACCGCTGCAGAACGCAGAATTCCTATTCAGTACGCAAAGCGTGTTGTAGGCAACAAGATGTATGGCGGTCAAAACACACATATTCCGATCAAGGTTAATATGTCAGGTGTTATGCCCATCATCTTTGCTTCCTCAATTCTTATGCTTCCCACAATGATTTTGGGCTTTATGAACACTAAACAGCTTGGTTCTTCTTTCGCTAAGTTCTTAAATTTATTTAGCGTTCAAGGAATCTTCTATGCAGTTGTTTACTTCTTAATGATTATCGGATTTGCATACTTCTATGCAACCATCCAGTTTAATCCTGTTGAGATGACCAACAATTTGCGTAAAAACGGCGGTGCTATTCCGGGAATTCGTCCCGGCAAGCCCACATCTGATTTCATTTCCAAAATTTTGTCAAGAATTACCTTAATGGGTGCGCTTTTCTTGAGCGTTATCGCAATTCTTCCTATTGTTGTAGGAAATGTAGGTAAGATTAACGTTTCCTTAGGCGGTACATCGGTACTTATTATGGTCGGCGTTGCTCTTGACACTGTTCGTAATCTTGAATCCCAAATGATGATGCGTCATTATAAAGGATTCCTCGATTAATAAGGAGTAAGCAGATGAAATTAATACTTTTGGGAGCTCCGGGTGCCGGCAAAGGTACCCAAGCAGAGGTAATCTCTGAAAAATATAACATTCCCACCATTTCTACCGGCAACATTATCCGTGCTGCACTTAAAAACGGTACCGAAATGGGTTTGAAGGCTAAATCCTTTATTGAGGCAGGAAACCTTGTTCCTGATGATGTTGTAATTGGCATTATCAAGGAGCGTTTGGCTGAGAGTGACTGTGAAAATGGTTACATTCTTGACGGTTTCCCACGTACAATTCCTCAGGCTGAAGCGCTTGACCAGATGGGCTTCGATATTGATGTTGCTTTATCTATTGAAGTAGCAGACGAAGAAATCGTTAAGCGTATGTCAGGAAGAAGGGTTTGCGAAAAATGCGGCGCAAGCTACCACACAGAGTACAAAAAGCCTCAGGTTGATGGCAAATGCAACTTCTGTGACGGCAACTTGGTTATCCGCAAGGATGATGAACCTGAGACTGTTAAAAACAGATTAGAGGTTTATCACGAGCAGACCGAGCCTTTAAAAGAATATTACAAATCCTGTGATAAGCTTGTTTGCGTTGAAGGTCAGGACGAGGTTAAAGATACAACCCGCCTTGTACTCGCTGCATTGGAGCGATAGGATATGATAGTGCTGAAAACCGGCCGTGAGCTTAAAATTATGCGTGAAGCTTGCAGGATAGCGGCCGGGGCATTAAAAATAGCAGGCATGGCGGTAGAGCCGGGGGTAACCACGGCCGAGCTGGATAAGTTAGCCGAGGATTATATTTTAAGTCAGGGCGCAGTTCCTAACTTTAAAAACTATCACGGCTATCCTGCAACCGCCTGTATATCTATAAACAACGAGGTAATTCACGGTATTCCTTCTCGCAGTAGGAAATTAAAGCAGGGGGATATTGTCAGTATTGACCTTGGTGCTAAGTTTGAAGGATTTCACGGCGACAATGCCGCCACTTTCGCTTGCGGAGATATATCCGACCAAGCGAAGCGGCTGATGGACATTACAGAGCAAAGCCTTTACAAAGGAATTGCGGCTGCGGTGTCGGGCGGCAGAATCGGTGATATTTCAAATGCGGTGCAAAGCTTTGTTGAAGCAAATGGCTTTTCGGTAGTCCGCAAATTTGTAGGACACGGAATTGGCAGGGAACTTCACGAAGCACCGGAGGTTCCAAATTTTGGAACTGCCGGCAGGGGAGTACGGCTAATGCCAGGCATGACACTTGCCATTGAACCGATGGTTAACGCCGGAGGATTTGATGTTGAGATTTTGCCTGACGGTTGGACGGTACTCACAAAGGATAATTCGCTTTCTGCTCATTTTGAGCATACGGTTGTCATCACAAATGACGGCCCTAAAATATTGACCCTTTGCGAGGTTTAATATGGAAGGACAAATTGTGTGTTCGAAAAAAGGGCGTGACAAGGGCTACTTTTTGGTAGTCGTCGAGAAAACGGACAATGTCGTTTACGTGTGTGACGGCAAGGAACGTCCGCTTGAGCGTCCCAAGAAAAAGAATGTGAAACATTTATCTTTTACAGGTACTGTTTTAGAAAAAGACTGTTTTAATACTAACAAACAACTGCGGAAATTCCTTGCGATTTATAAAGGTACCGCTGAAAAGGAGAGAAACTAAATGTCTAAACAAGATATGATAGAACTTGAAGGCGTCGTTGTTGAGGCTATGCCTAACGCAATGTTTCAGGTAGAAATACCGGGTGGACACAAAATTTTAGCCCATATTTCAGGAAAACTTCGTATGAACTATATACGAATTCTTCCCGGAGATAAGGTTACAGTTGAAATGTCACCATACGATTTAACTAAAGGACGCATTACATGGCGTTCCAAGTAATGTGATTTAAAATCACGCTGTTAAAATTTAAGGAGGCAAAATCGAATGAAAGTCAGACCTTCTGTTAAAAAGATTTGCGAAAAATGCAAGATTATCAAGCGTAAGGGCAGAATCATGGTTATCTGTGAGAACCCTAAGCATAAGCAACGTCAAGGTTAATTGAGTTTCGCAAATGGCGGTAAATTCGCCATACAAAAAAAATGGAGGTGCTTTGATTAATGGCACGTATTGCTGGTGTTGACCTTCCGAACGAGAAACGAGTAGAAATCGGTCTCACATACATTTTCGGAATTGGTCTTACTACATCTAAAAAAATCCTTGCCGATTTAGGTATTAATCCTGACATTAGAGTTAAGGATTTGACCGAGGATGATATTTCAAAATTGCGTGAATATATCGACCACAACCTTCAGGTTGAGGGTGACCGTCGCCGTACTATCGCATTTGATATTAAAAGACTTATTGAAATCGGCAGCTATAGAGGACTTCGTCACCGTAAAGGTTTGCCCGTAAGAGGTCAGCGTTCTAAGACTAACGCTCGTAC
>JAZOQF010000161.1:0-3116 GCA_045655905.1 Acutalibacteraceae bacterium
CGCAAAATCCACACCCTTTTCGCACTCGTAATATCCAAAAAGTTCGTTGCCGACATTCCAAATAGTATAATTTTTAATTCCTGCGTTCTCCAAAACCTCTAAGAGTTCAGGCCAGATTTCATCGTGGCGCTTGATATATTCCTCAAGCTTTCCCTCTAATACTGTTGCTTTCCAAGCGTATTTTTCCATTTTTTATTTCTCCTTTAGTTTAAAATTTTACCCTTTGCAGCACCCTGATAGGTTCCGAAAAAGTCCTCTGCAGATTTGCGCATGTCAATCTGTATATTATCATCTTCGAAATCAAAGGTCATCCAAAGTCTGCCAAAATATTCATCTATAACCTGAACATTAAGCAAAAGTCTGTTTTCCGTTTTCCAAGCCGCAGATGTGGCACATTTGTAGTAATTACCGATGGCATACTGAGAACCTACCTCGCGTGAATATCCCTCCTCAGGGAAAATCGTAAAACAGTTTTCACACATACCGAAGACTAAAGATTTCTGCCCTGTGGAGTTCTTATATTCCAAAATTCCTTTGTCTTTACAGAAGGTGAATTTTAAGTTCTCAATCCCCATTGGATTTTCATCCAAAACAAATGTCTTGCCGTTGATTTTTTCAGCAAGCGGTGAGTTTTTTTCTCCTCTTTCGCTGAAAAGTTTAAGATTCTTTGCATAATTTTCAAGTTCTGCAAAGGCTTGCTTGTTTTCAGGCAAAGGCTCGCCGGCTTTGGAATAAACCGTATCGAAATAGCCGCTTAATATGACATCCTTCGCTTCATCAATTCCTTGGTCGTCACTTGTAACTACCAAAATCAAATCCTTATCAGGAGAGCCAATTGCGAACTGAGCACCCATTCCGTTGAAGAAAAAGCTGTTTTCATAAGTGCGCCAAATTAAATATCCATAACCCATTTGAGCGTATTTCCCATAAAAATGTTCGGTAGAAATAAGCCCGCTTGTGGCATCGCAGACGAATTTTTCATTAAGAATCTGCTCACCGTTTACTCGTCCCTTATCAAGCAAGAAACGAATAACCTTTACCAAATCCACGGGTTTCATAAGCATTGCCGAGTCGCCCCACGAATGACCACCGGGAGCTTTTAAGCATTTTACATCTTCCCTTGCTATGCCGATTTTAGAAAATAACTTTTCGTGTAAATAATCAACTAAACTCTTCTTAGTAAGTCTTTCGACCATAGCACCCAAAACAAACGAGCCCGAACTGTCATACTGAAATTTGCTACCACATGGTTCTGTGGTTACAGCCTTTTTAAAATAGTCACGAACACGGTCATCAGTCCTTATATTAAACCAATAATCCTCGTGCTTTGGTGTGCTCATCATAAGCATTTGACGAACGGTTTGTTCACCCATCTTAGGATCTTCAATATTTTCACATTCAACTGGAAAATATTTTGAAATCGGGTCATCAAGTTTCACTAACCCGTCTTGCTCGGCAAAACCTACAGCCAAAGCCACAAAGCTTTTGGTTTCGGAATAAATCCTATGTAAAAAATCAGCGGTAAAAGGCTCGTAGTATTTTTCAAATAAAATATCGTTACCCTTAGCAATAATCACGCTGTGGGTAGAAAGTTCGCCTTTTTCCAAGGTTTCAAGAAATTCTTTGATAGCTATTGACGGTATACCGCCCTGTTCAGGTGTTATTTTCATATTATTTCCAAACCTTTCATCAGTTTGTTTCATTATATATCTTTACAATGAAAAATTCAACTATATTGTTAAACTACCGCCGATTTATCGGCGGTAGTTTTTTAAAACAAAAATATTATCTCTTTAATAATACTTCTTTTTCGTATTTTAAAACTTCATCAATGTAGTTAGCGGGGATATTTTCTCTCTTAAGATACTCCGCCCAAACTTCACCGAAAGGAGCGGTTTTGAGTTCTTCCTCAAGCACCATAACCTCAGTTAAGCGGTTTTCATTCTGCATCTGAGTAAGCTTCTCAACAGGCTCCAACAAAGCGAAGAGCAATGCTTTTTCAACATTTCTGATACCTGTAATCCAAGCAGAAATACGGTTGATAGAAGCATCGAAGTAGTCGGTAGCAATAAATACTCTATCTAAAGCATCATTTCTAACGATTTCCTTAGCAATTTCTCTTGTTTCATCGTCGAATAAAACAACGTGGTCAGAGTCCCAACGAACAGGGCGTGTAACGTGAAGCGCCAACTTCTCATTGAAAAGAAGCATAGAAGAAATCTTGTCAGAAACAACCTCGGTAGGATGATAGTGACCGTTATCCATAAGAGGAATAATGTCGGAGTTGTTTACATAGTTAAGGCAGAACTCTGCAGAGCCTACGGTGTAGCTTTCAAGACCAATACCAAAAACCTTAG
Source organism: Acutalibacteraceae bacterium (assembly GCA_045655905.1). Classification (GTDB taxonomy): domain Bacteria; phylum Bacillota; class Clostridia; order Oscillospirales; family Acutalibacteraceae; genus UBA737. The sequence continues at coordinate 2,358 of JAZOQF010000161.1, forward strand.
ACTCAAGGCAGGGGTAAACCATAGTCTTGTCATAAGGTGTAGCCAAAATCTCGTCCAAAGACTCCTTATAACGACGACGAGGTCCAATACGGTCAGCAGGAATGTCCTTGTAACCATCAGGAATCCAGATGTTCATAACGGTAGGAATACCTGTCTGCTCAGCGAAATACTGAGAAATTTCAATACAACGTTTTCCGTGCTCAACCCAGAATTTTCTAGTTGCTTCATCAGGTGAAGAAAGTGTTAAGTTATCCTTTACACGTGGGTGTGAGAAGAAGGTGGGGTTAAAGTCAATACCCATTCCTCTTTCCTTGGCAAAGTCTAACCATTTTTGGAAATGCTTTGGTTGTAAAGCGTCACGGTCAGCATATTCGCCGTCCTCAAAAATTGCATAGCAAGCGTGTAAATTAAGCTTGATTTTACCGGGTGTTAATGAGATTACCTTATCAATATCCTGCATTAACTGCTCGGGAGTAGTAGCTTTACCGGGATAGTTACCTGTTGTCTGAATACCACCGGAAAGACTTTCTCTGCTGTCAAAACCAACAACGTCGTCACCCTGCCAACAGTGCATGGAAATTGTGACATTCTTTAAGGTTTCAATTACCTTTTCAGTGTCGATTCCTAAATTTGCGTAATAGTTTTTAGCCTCAATGTAACTCATTTTGTTACCTCCTTGATTTCAAATGATTTCTTTATAAGTTCACGGGCTTCAGTCAAATCACCACAAACCCTATTATAAATAAGTTGAGCAATAAG
>JAZOQF010000162.1:0-6695 GCA_045655905.1 Acutalibacteraceae bacterium
ATTTTACCTTTGCTTTCTAAAGTGTCAAAACTACGATATAGCGTAGCACGGGAAAGACCTAACATTTTAGCAAGCAAAGACATACTAACCGATAGGGAAACTAAATGGTCATCGTTCATATTTTCAATTAAGTATTTATAAACGGTGCCTTCTGCAGAGGTACAGGAAATCATATTGAGTTTTTGATTTAAAAACCTGATTTTGTCGGATAAAAAGGCTATGTAGTTCAATGAAGTTTCAGGATAGAGAGCAAAGATTTTCTTTAAAACAGCTTCCTCTATAAACAAAACTTCACAATTGGTGCGTGAAACGATTTGGCTGACATACGCTTCACTGTCTCCAAAAATTGCAGCTGCTCCAAAAACACTGCCTTTTGTAAAACATTTTTTAAATAAACCGTCATTTTCAGATGTGGCCGAAGCGGTACCACTAAGAATAACTCCCAAAGCAGATTTAAAGGTATTGGCAGAATAAATGACATCGCCTTTTTTGAAGTAAATCGGTTTCTGAAACATAGAAATTACTTTTTGTTTTTGGTTGTCAGTTAAACCTTTTAACAAGAAAATATCTTTTAACATACAAAACCTCAACTGTCTCAAATGATACACTTTCATTATATTCAAATTTGTGAAAAAGTCAACAAAAAAAGCGTGATTTAATCACGCTTTTTAGACTTTATTAGGTCTAGAATAATTGAAATAAGAACTGCTATAAATGCGAGCCCAAAAACTATAGTTCCGCAAGTAACGGCAATTTTGAAGCTTTTTGGAACCGAAGTGAGGTTTTCTATCCCATCATCTGTTTCGGTTGTGGTTGTAAAGGTGGTTTTAATATAGTCAGTAGAAACATTTTTATCGGTGTAAAAACTTAGTGTATAAAGCTTTTTATCCCTAACGGTGAAATATTGCGTCAATATATATCCGTCATCTTCTGATAGTAGATTTATATTTACATATTTCTGATTATTTTTTAAAACAATTTTGCCCTTGACACTTTCGCGACCTGTAATATCAGGAAGTAAACTTTTGATACTCGGATCGGACAGATTCGATAAGTTTACAACTTTTTTTGAAAATTCAGTTTCGGAACATGTGAGCTTTATCTGTTTCGTATTCTTTTTGTTAACTGCCAAATAAATAATATTCTGTTCTTTAACCTTATTATCGAGAGAGGTAGTATCGGTGTTTAATGCTTTTGCTACACCTTCAGGGTCGGCAGAATATATTATAAATTCTTTGTTTGGTGTTAACTGGTCGATACTAAGTGCTGATACATTGACAATGAAAATTAAGCAAAGTAGCAGCGCTATAATAATTTTTTTCAAATTTCTCACCATTAAATTAAATTATTTTGTTTTTTAGCGGCTGTAAGAGTATTTTGCATTAGCATAGCAATAGTCATTGGTCCAACACCACCGGGCACAGGAGTAATCGCTGAGGTTTTTGGTGCAACATTTTCAAAATCCACATCGCCGCAAAGTTTGCCGTCAACACGGTTAATACCAACGTCGATAACAACAGCGCCTGCCTTTACCATATCTGCGGTAACAAAGTTTGGTCTACCCACGGCTGCAACTAATATGTCAGCGCTTTGGCAAATTTCTTTGAGATTTTTTGTCTTTGAATGGCAGATGGTCACAGTGCCGTTTTTGTGGAGCAATAGCATATTCATAGGTTTGCCCACGATATTTGAGCGTCCGATAACAACACAGTTTTTACCTTCTACATCAATGCCTTCAAAGGATAGCATCTCCATAACACCTGCAGGTGTACAGGGGAGGAAATAATAATCACCAATCATAATTTTGCCTACATTTGTGGGATGAAATGCATCAACGTCTTTTTCGGGGTCGATGGAATTGATGATAAGCTTTTCATCTAAATGGCGAGGTAATGGCAACTGACACAAAATACCGTTAATTGTATCTTTGTGGTTGAGTTCATCAATAAGAGATAATAGTTCTTCGTTTGTTGTGCTTTCTGGTAAAGCGTATTCCTCTGAAATGATACCTAAGGCTTCGCAAGCTTTTTTCTTGTTTGCGACATAAACTTTTGAAGCAGGGTCTTCACCTACTATTATTACCGCCAAGCCTACCGAAATACCTTTCTGGTTTAATTCCTGCACCTCGGCTTTAACCCTCTCTTTTACAGAGGTAGATATAATTTTACCGTCAATTATTTTATTCATCTTCTGTTTCTCCTGTTTCGTTTATTGGGGAAAATACAGTATCGTATTCTGCGGTAGTGTTTTCTTTTGAAGCTTTTTTATAAAAAACAAATAGCAAAACTGCCGATGTGATGCAAAGCGCAAAGGAAATTAAAGAGGAAATTCTAATTCTGCCCCACATTAGGCTGTCGGTTCTGATGAGTTCTAAAAATGCTCTTTCGAGTCCGTACCAAACACCGTAGCTTAGTATAATTTGTCCGCTAAATTTGCGTTTGAGACTTAGTTTGTGAAGAACAAAAACTCCCAGCAAACACCAAACGGATTCGTAAAGGAAGCAAGGGTGCACAAGACCTTCGCCGCCCATATGGGCTATAGTGTTAGCACTTTCCATACCCCACCAACTACTGCCTGTAAAAGTACCAAAGGCTTCTTGGTTTACAAAGTTGCCCCACCTTCCAATGCCTTGGCCTATAAGGAAACCGATAGCTGCTAAGTCGTACATATCAAGAATATGTATTTTGCGAAGTTTACACATAAGACCTCCGCAAGCAAAGGCGCCAATGACACCGCCGTATATGGCAAGTCCCGAGAAACCTGATGAGTTAAAACCAAAGAAATCTCCAAAGCTTTCGAGTTTTTCACCGTCAAAAATCAAATAATAACTTCTTGCACAAAGAATAGCAACGGGTACGGTTACTATGATGACATCTAACATTTTGTCAGTGTCAATATTAAAGTGTTTTGCGTTTTTGTAGCCATAAAGTAAAGCTAATAAAAAACCTGTGGCAATAATAATGCCGTACCAATAAATGTCCCAATGCTTTGAGCCTAAAGGTATGGTAAAAGCAACGGGGTTAAGTGTCAAATCAAGACCAAATATTGTAACCTTCATTTTAACCTCTTTAATTTAATTTTTCGGTTTGATAACCGAAAGAACTGTGTTTTCGCAATCAAGCTGCGCTAATTTTTTCTGTACATCTTCCAAAGTGACAGATTTTAAATACTTAATTTCATCAAATAAGCCACAATCGGTTGTAGCACATTCGACTAATTGCATAGCGATACTTTCAACATTGTTAAATAGCCTTATGGCTGAGCCGTACATTCCGGCACGAACAGCGTTGAAAAGCTTTTTATCTATACCTTCTGCTTTAAGACGCTCCACCTCGGATTTTATAGCCTCGGCAACCGCCTCGGGATCCTGAGATTCACCTTCAAAAAGCAAAGCCGAATAACCGTCGCCACAAAAATGTTCGCTTTCAAATTCATCATTTATAAGTTCTTTGTTTATAAGTTCTTTGAAAAGTGGAGAAGCGTCACCCGAAATGATGTTGAGTAAAAGTGCGGTAATAACCTTGTCCTTGAGTTTGATTTCTTCATTTGCACTTTCTTTGAAACCAAAACAGAACATAGGTTGAGCCACTTCTAAAGCTTGCTCGGTGTAGTTTTTAACCACATTATAAGGCTCTTCGGGTTTGATTCTGATTATTTCGTGTGGCGTTGATGGTTTAATGTTATCGTTTATCTGCTTTAAACAAGCGTCAGCATCAACATTTCCTGCAATACAAATAATCATATTGGACGGATTGTAAAATGTGTTGTAGCAGTCATAAAGCAAATTATAATCAATCTTTGCAATAGATTCCACAGTACCTGCAATATCAATTCTCACAGGATGGTTGTGGTACATAGCCATTAACATATTAAACATAACACGCCAAGCAGGACTGTCATCATACATACGAATTTCCTGACCGATTATTCCTTGCTCTTTTTTTACAGTAGCTTCTGTGAAATAGGGCGACTGCACAAAATTCAGGAGAATATCAAGATTCTCCTCAAATCTGTCGGAACAAGAAAAGAGATAACAGGTTTTATCAAATGATGTAAATGCATTTGCGTAAGCGCCTGTTTTTGCATATTTAGTAAATGCATCACCGTCTTCACTTTCAAAAAGCTTGTGCTCCAAAAAGTGAGCAATACCTTCGGGAACTGCGGTTTCTTTACCGTTTACGCTGAAAATAGTATCAATCGAGCCGTATTTCGTGCCAAACAAGGCGTAGCAAGATTTATATTGAGGCTTTTCAAGAATGAAAATTTTAAGGCCGTTTTCCAAGGTAGCTTTTACATAAGCTTCGCCAATTTCACTTTCGAAATATTCTTTTTTCATACCTTAGCCTCCTTTGGTAAAAGCTTATATACGGTATTGAGTTTAACGCCTTTTGCGGCATTTATTACGTCTTCTTTGGTGATTTTACTCACCATTTCAGCAATATCAGACGGAGAGTAAAGCTTGTCGTTGTTAACCTTTATTGTGTACCACAAGTCAATAGAGTTTTGACTGTCGTTATAGGTGTTAAGGGAGTCAACAATACTTTTAATTGAAGACTCAAATTCAAAGTCGGAAAATTCACCTTTTTTTACAATTTCTAATTGATTTAAGATTTCCTGCTCGGCTTTTTCGCAGTTTTTAGTTTCGACACCGCTTTCAACAGTTACAAGACCTTTTTGCCTAATCGCTGCCGCAGAACAGTAATAGCAAAGGCTTAATTTTTCACGGACATTTGCAAAAAGACGGGAATATGGACCCCCTCCGAAAATATCGCTCATGACTATTAAGGGTAGCGTTGTGTCATCATTACCGTACATATCGCAAGAAAAACCTAAACAAAGCTTTCCTTGAGCAACATCCATATAATCGGTTACTGTTTTTGGAACTGCGACTGATTTGGTCGGTGTGCAAGACTTACAGTTTGTAATGTTTTCACGTTCAATCAAACAAAATCTTTCGGAAATATCTTCGAACAAACCATTAGGAACACAAGCGCCTACCACCTGAACTCTTAAAAAACTTTCTTTTAACATATTTTGCCAAGCTTTGTAAAGACTGTCGCCGGTTATAGCTTCAACATCTTCAATAGTACCGCATTTCGGTAAACCATAGGGTTCGTCTTTATAAATTTCTTCAATTAAACGCTTTTTAGCGAATAATCTTTTTTCGCTGATTTCGCTTTTTATATGCTCAATTGCTTTGCGTTTTTCTCTTTTAAGATCTTCTTCTATAAAGGCATTATTTTCTGTATTTGGCTCAAAAATCAATCCTAAGAGAAGTTCGCTCGCAGTTTTAACTAATGATTCTTCTTCCAACGAAAAACGGTCGTTAATTACTGAAATCGTCATTTTAAGTAATTGATAATCACCGTATTTTTCGGCGCTTGCATTAAGTCTTGCACCATAAAGTTTAGCAAGTTTATAATTAAGTTTTGAAAAATCAGGATATTTTTTACTGCAAGAGGTAAGTATAAAAGGGAGTAGCGCATTGGCCGCAACTGTTTCCTTTTTTAAAGGCAGATAAAAATTATATGAAATGAGTGTGGTATTAAAGCGGTTGTTTTTTATAAATAAACCTTCAACACCGTTTTGTAAATCAATAATCTCTAAAGACATATAACAAATCCTTTCGAAAATTATATTCTTTAATATTATACCATAAGTCACAATAAATTTACAACTAATAATTTGCAAAAATGGTTAGTATATGTTAAAATATTATAGTAGATTAAAGCGAGGTGACACAAGTGAAAAAACAGAGAAAACGTGGCATACCTATACCAACTCATATTATTATTTCTGCTTTGGTTTTGGTTATTCAGCTTGTGTTCATCACAACAGTAATTTATGATTTCACTGTGACATCCATCAGTGCTTATACCTTGTCGGTTATTTTGGGTATTATTACTGTTATCGGAATAATAAACCGCCGAGGTAATCCTGACCATAAAATATCTTGGATTATCTTTATTTTAGTTTTTCCTATCTTTGGAATAACTGTGTTTCTGCTTTTGGGTGGTGGAAGGGTATTGCCTCATATAAAGAAGAGAATTATTATATCTGATGCTCGATATAAAAATTATTTGAATGAAAAGGATGAGATTCTTGATTCCTTGAAGTATTATGATATGCTTCATTCTCGGCAAGCCGAATATTTAATCAGGGAAAGCGGCTATCCGATTTATAATAATTCTTCCACCGAATATTTTTCTCCTATTGAAGATTTAATGCCAAGGCTTATAGAAGAATTAGAAAATGCCGAAAAATACATTTTCTTAGAGTTTTTTATCTTGGCCGAGGGTCAAATGTGGGACCAAATTCATAAGGTGCTTAAAAAGAAAGCACGCGATGGGGTAGAGGTAAAGGTAATCTTTGATGATTTTGGCTCTATAAAGCGTCAACACAGGGGATTTGTATCAAAATTAAGGCAAGAAAAAATTGAGATTGCGGTCTTTAATCCAATAAACCCTACAATGAATATGTTTATGAACAACCGCAATCATCAAAAAATCATTGTGATTGATGGTAAAACGGCCATAACAGGCGGTTTTAACATTGGTGATGAATACATCAACGAAATCGAGCGTTTCGGACATTGGGTAGACAGTGGCGTAATATTAAAGGGTGAAGCCGTAAAAAGCTTTCTTGCAATGTTTTGCTCAATGTGGGAATTTAACACAGGCAAAAGAATTCGCATA
>JAZOQF010000163.1:0-4954 GCA_045655905.1 Acutalibacteraceae bacterium
AATGTCAAACGTTAATGTTTTGGCAGTAGCCACCTTGACCGATTGTGCTTGCATTATTTTAAGTGAAAATGTAGTACCCGATGATGAGATTATTGAGACTGCAAAACTTAAGGAAATAAACCTGATTTCCTTTGCGGGCAGTAGCTTCGATGCGGCAGTTTTGCTTAACAAGATAATATGAAAAAGTATTATTACGATTTACATATACATTCCTGTCTGTCTCCCTGTGGTGATGACGAAGCAACTCCCAACAGCATTGCGGGAATGGGGTTAATCAACGGGTTAGATATTATGGCTCTGACCGACCATAACACTTGTAAAAACTGCCCTGCTTTTTTCGAGGCTGCTGAGCGTTACGGGATATTGCCAGTTGCAGGAATGGAACTGACTACTGCTGAAGAAATTCATATGGTATGCCTTTTCGGGTCCTTAGAAAAGGCTATGGAATTCGATGAGTTTTTAAGTACTAAACGAATGCTTATTCCTAACCGTGTTGACATTTTCGGTCAACAACTGATTTGTGATAGCGAGGATAATATCAAAGGAAATGAAGAGTACCTTTTATCGGTGGCTACAAAAATTTCGGTTGATGATGCTACCAGAATAGTGGAGAAATTCGGCGGAATTTGTTATCCTGCACATATTGATAGAGAATCTAACGGAATGGTTGCAATTTTAGGTACCGTACCCGAGGATTTAAACTTTAGCTGTGTTGAACTTCATGATAGCAAAAATTTGGATGAGTATAGAGAAAAATACAATCTTAAAAACAAGCACATAATCTTTAGTTCAGACGCTCATTATTTACATTTAATTTCCGAAAAACAGAATTTTCTTGATTTAGAGGAAATAACCGACCCCAAAAGGACAGGGGAACACATAATTAAATTTTTGAGGGATGGGGTATGAAGGAATTAGCCTTAAACATTCTTGACATAACGGAAAATTCGGTTAAAGCTAAAGCTACATTAACCCATATTTCCATTGAAGAGACTGAGGAGAAGCTAATCCTTGCTATTACCGATAACGGTGAGGGTATGACGAGTGAAATACTCGAAACCGTTACCGACCCTTTTTATACTACCCGCACTACCAGAAAGGTAGGGTTGGGACTGCCTCTTTTAAAGTTAGAGGCTGAAATGACGGGCGGAAACATTGAAATTGAGTCCCGTCATATTGAAGATGACCCGATAAATCACGGCACTTCAGTTTGCGCCGTATTTTATAAAAACCATATCGACTGTGTGCCACTCGGCAACATAATCGAAACGGTTGCGACTTTAATCCAAGGCCACCCCGATACCGACTTTTTGTTCACTCATAAAAGCGGTGAAAAAGAGGTTAGCCTTGACACAAGAGAACTTCGTTCTGTTTTGGAGGGCGTACCACTTAACACATACGAGGTAATTGTGTGGATTAAAGAATATCTCAAGGAACAATATTAATTAAGCTTTTCGGGAGGAAAGAAAATGAAATCATTGGCTGAATTACAGGCAATCAAGGAAAAAATGAAGAATAAGGTTGTTCTTCGTGAAGGCGTTAACGAATTCCGTGTAGTTGTTGGAATGGCTACTTGCGGTATCGCTGCAGGCGCCAGACCCGTTCTTAACACAATTGTTGAAGCGGTGAATGAAAACGGATTATCGGACAAGGTTACCGTTTCTCAAACAGGATGTATCGGTCTTTGCCAATACGAACCTATTGTTGAGGTTTACGAGCCTGGCAAGGAAAAGGTTACCTATGTTAAAATAGATTCTGATAAGGCAAAGGAAATCGTAGAAAAGCATATTAAGAACGGAAAAGTTGTAGTGGATTACACCATTTCCGGTCTTGAGTAATTTTGGAGGTATAGTTTATGGTTCGTTCACATGTTTTAATTTGCGGTGGTACGGGCTGTACTTCCTCAGGAAGTGTAGCTATTCAAAAAGCATTTGAAGACAATATCGAAGCCTGCGGTCTTGGCGAAGAGGTTAAGGTTGTTCAGACTGGCTGTTTTGGTCTTTGTGCTTTAGGCCCCGTTGTCATCGTTTATCCTGACGGTACTTTCTACAGCCGTGTTACTGCAGAAGACGTTAAGGAAATCGTTGAGGAGCATCTCTTAAAGGGAAGAAAGGTAGAACGCTTGATTTACAGCGATACCGGTGAAGAGGTTGAAGATAAAACCGCTGTAGCTCTTAACGACACTGCTTTCTATAAATCTCAGAACCGTGTAGTTCTTCGTAACTGCGGTGTTATCAATCCCGAAAGCATTGATGAATATATCGCAATGGACGGTTATGAGGCATTAGGTAAAGTATTAACCGAAATGACTCCTGAGGATGTTATTCAAATCGTTAAGGATTCAGGACTTCGTGGCCGTGGCGGCGGTGGATTCCCCACAGGTTTAAAATGGTCCTTGTGTGCTCCTAATAAGGCTGACCAGAAGTATGTTGTTTGTAACGCCGACGAGGGTGACCCGGGTGCGTTTATGGACCGTTCTGTTCTTGAAGGTGACCCACACTGCTTAATCGAAGCTATGGCAATTGCCGGATATGCTATCGGCGCTACTGAGGGTTATGTTTACGTTCGTGCTGAGTATCCTATTGCTGTTAAGCGTTTACAAAAGGCTATCGATGATGCTCGTGAGTATGGTCTTTTAGGTAAAGATATCTTTGGTTCAGGCTTTGACTTTAACCTTTATATTCGTCTTGGTGCAGGTGCGTTCGTTTGCGGTGAGGAAACTGCGCTTATGACATCTATTGAGGGTAATCGTGGTGAGCCAAGACCCCGTCCTCCTTATCCTGCAGTTAAGGGACTTTTCGGCAAGCCTACCGTTGAAAACAACGTTGAAACCTTTGCTAACATTCCACAAATCATCCTTCGTGGTGCTGATTGGTTTGCATCAATGGGTACCGAGAAATCAAAGGGTACTAAGGTATTCGCTTTGGGCGGAAACATTAACAATACAGGTCTTGTCGAAATTCCTATGGGTACCACACTTCGTCATATTATCGATGATATCGGTGGCGGTATTCCTAACGGCAAAAAGTTCAAGGCTGCTCAAACAGGTGGTCCTTCAGGTGGTTGTATTCCTGCATCCCTTATTGACACCGAGGTTGATTACGATAACTTAACAGCTATCGGCTGTATGATGGGTTCGGGTGGTCTTATCGTTATGGACGAAGATACCTGTATGGTTGATATGGCTAAATTCTTCCTTGAGTTTACCGTTGATGAGTCTTGCGGTAAGTGTACTCCTTGCCGTGTAGGTACTAAGAGACTTCTTGAGTTACTTGATAAGATTACAAAAGGCAAGGGCACATTGGAAGATGTTGACCATCTTGAGGAGCTTTGCTACTACATTAAGCAGAACTCACTTTGCGGACTTGGTCAAACTGCTCCTAACCCTGTACTTGCAACGCTTAACTTCTTCCGTGAGGAGTATGTGGCTCACGTTGTTGATAAGAAGTGTCCTGCTGGTGTTTGTAAAGACCTTCTCACATTTACTGTTGATAAGGATAAATGTATTGGTTGCGGTATGTGCGCTAGAAACTGTCCTGTTAATGCAATTATCAAGACCGATTACATAGCACCCGGTCATAAATTGCCCTCTTACGAAATTGATGCTGAAAAATGTATCAAGTGCGGTGTTTGTATGGGCAACTGTAAGTTTAAGGCAATTAATAAAATATAAGAAAGGAGCCTGATAGTAATGGATATGATAAATGTAAAAATTAATGGTATTAATGTAACTGTAGAAAAAGGCTCCACCGTTTTGGATGCCGCTCGTGCAGCAGGTATTGAAATTCCAACCCTTTGCTTTATGAAGGAAAAGAATGAAATCGGTGCTTGCAGAGTTTGTATGGTAGAGGTTAACGAGGGCAGAGGTTTCCGTTTGGTAACAGCTTGCGTTTATCCTTGCAGTGACGGTATGGAGGTTTTAACCAATACCGAAAAGATTCAAAAGAGCAGAAAGACAACCCTTGAGTTGATTCTTTCAACCCACGAAAAGAAATGCTTGTCTTGCGTTCGTTCGACAAATTGCGAACTCCAAAAGCTTTGCCGTGATTACGGCGTAGAGGAGTCTGCTTTTGATGGCTTCAAGCCCGAATACGAGCTTGACAATTCAACGCCACACCTTGTTAGAGATAACAATAAGTGTGTTCTTTGCCGCCGTTGTGTAGCTGTTTGTGAGGAACAGTATGTTGGTGTTATCGGCGCTAACAATCGTGGTATTGATACGAATATTGGTACTCCTTTCGAGGTTGGTCTTTCTAAAGTTCCTTGTATTTCTTGCGGTCAGTGTACTGCTGTATGTCCTACAGGCGCTTTGGTTGAAAAAGACGATACCGATAAGATTTGGGCTGCTTTAGCAGATCCTACCAAACACGTTGTTGTTCAGACTGCACCTTCTATCAGAGCTACTCTTGGTGAGTGTTTTGATATGCCTGTTGGCACTAATGTTGAGGGCAAAATGGTTGCTGCTTTGCGCAGACTTGGTTTTGACAAAGTGTTCGATACCGCCTTTGCTGCTGACCTTACTATCGTTGAGGAAGCAAATGAATTGGTGGAGCGTATCAATAACAATGGCGTTCTTCCTATGATTACATCTTGCTCACCAGGTTGGGTTAAGTTCTGTGAGTACTACTATCCTGATATGATTTCTCATCTTTCTTCTTGTAAATCTCCTCAGCAAATGGCAGGTGCTGTAATCAAGACCTACTATGCTGAAAAGATGGGAATTGACGCTAAGGATATCGTTTGTGTATCTGTTATGCCTTGTACTGCTAAGAAGTTTGAAATTGGTCGTGATGATCAGTCTGCCGCAGGAGTTCCCGATGTTGATATTGCTATCACCACACGTGAACTTTCTCGTATGATTATGCGTGCAGGTATTAACTTCACAGCACTTCCCGATGAAGAGTTTGATTCTCCTTTGGGTGATGATACAGGTGCTGCTGTTATCTTCGGTGCT